>JAHEYS010000425.1 GCA_023251475.1 Prolixibacteraceae bacterium | reverse complement strand
AAAAAAAGCGGCAGGAAAACGATAGTGGAAGCCGCAGCTTATTTTGCCGGCCTGAAAATTTCATCTTTCATTATCACCAACGGATCAGGTGATCTTTACGCCTTTTCGAATGGCGCCCTGTTTGAAGAGATGCCATTGACCATTTTCCCGGTTTCAAAAAGGGTTGGCGTTGATTTCAAACTCGATCCAACCTTAAAAGGGGATACCACCGGTTGCGGAGATAATTTTGCCGGGGGGGTTATCGCTTCAATGGCACATCAGCTTGCGGTCGCATCAACCGGAAAATTCAGTATGTCTGATGCTATCGCTCTTGGCGTTGCCTCTGGTGCATTTGCATGTTATTATATTGGAGGTACTTATATTGAAAACTGTGCTGGTGAAAAACTCCAGAAAATTCAGGCGTTTAAAAACGAATATATTCAACAAATCTTAAGATTGTGACCCAGGGAAATCAAAATAAGCTGGTGCTTTTTGGCGCGGGGAAAATCGGCCGTTCCTTTATAGGTCAGGTCTTTAGTCGTTCAGGTTATGAAGTTGTTTTTGTGGATATTGACCGGCAGTTAATTGATCACCTTAACAAATCGGGTCAGTACAAAGTGATTATCAAAAACCCGAAAGGGGATCAGACTATCCTGGTAACCCCTGTGCGGGGTATTCATTTAACTGAAACAGAACAGGTAATCGAAGAACTGGCAGGGGCTTCAATCGCCGCACTTTCGGTTGGTCAGCAGGGAATGTCTGCCGCCCTTCCTGTTATTGCACGCTCCTTGTTGCTTCGCAGACACCAGTATGGAGACTGGCCGCTCGATATTATTATCGCAGAAAATATGCGTAATGCCGATCAGTTTATCTCAACTGAATTAGCCCGCTTATTGCCTCCGGATTTTCCTGTAAGTACTTTGGTCGGACTGGTTGAAACAAGCATCGGAAAGATGGTTCCGATAATGTCGCAAAGGGATGTGGAAAATGATCCTCTGCAGATTTTTGCAGAGTCGTACAATTCGCTGATTGTGGCAAAGAATGGTTTTAAGAATCCGGTTCCTGAAGTAAGCTTTCTTTCCCCAAAGGAAAATATCAAAGCCTGGGTTGACCGCAAACTTTTTATCCATAACCTGGGTCATGCCACTGCAGCTTATCTGGGATTCCAAAAAAATCCCGGATGGATGTTTATGGAAGAAGTGCTTAGTGATTCTCAGATTTTTGATACAACAAGACAGACCATGTCGCAGGCTGCCGATATTTTAATTGCCCTTTATCCCGACGAATTTACGCGTTCCCAGTTGGAGGAGCATATGGATGATCTATTGGAACGGTTTAAGAATAAGGCGCTTGGGGATACTGTTTTTCGGGTCGGATGTGACCTTTATCGCAAATTGAGCCCTGAAGACCGGTTGGTTGCCCCCATTCTGGCCGCGAAAAGTTTCAATAGACCATATGATCTGATCCTTAAAGCGCTGATTGCCGGAATCTCATTCCGTGCCCGGGATGAAAAAGGGAGGTACCACCCATCGGATGAACTGTTCTTTGTTGAGGCAGAAAAAGGGGTAGATTATATTTTGCAAAATATTTGCAAACTGAGGATATCCGAAGAACAAGAGGAAAGGAGATAAAACATGTTTAACAACAGATCTTTACTGACACAAAGCTTTGCGGAAGTAAGCCAGCGCATTTCCTATTGGTAATATGATTTTAATTCCTGAGATTTGTAATAAAATCAGTCAATTATCAGTTTTATAATGAAATAGAAATGCAAACAAAAGTTTTGGTTTTTGTGCTACTCTCCTTTTTTGTGTCAATTAGTCATGGGAATTCCCAAACAACCGAGCGGCCACGTCCGGCAGAGTGGAGTAAGCTGGTTTATGGTGGTCGGTTTATGGATCGGTTTTTACCCATGCCCGGTTTGGGTCAGCTTACGCGTGATACCTGGGGGGCTGATAATGTATTACCACGTTATACTGACAATGGCATTGAAAACAGAAAGTGGTCATTCTGGGGTGGCAACATTAAATTGGGAAAGAATGGTAAATACCACTTATTTGTATGTGGCTGGCCCGAAAGTTCACCCAAAGGGCATAATGAATGGCCAAACTCTACTGTCTTTCACGCTGTTTGCGATAATTCATTCGGCCCATTTGTGGTAAAAGACACGATCGGAAAAGGTCATAATCCGGAAATCTTCCAGCTTTCGGACGGGAGATATGTTATTTATGTGATTGGGAGTTATTATATTGCCGACGGCTTAAATGGTCCCTGGACCTACGGCCGGTTCGAATTTCTCAACCGTGACCGGCGTCTGATAGAAGGAGATTCAAATTTCACTTTTGCCCAACGTGAAGATGGATCGTATCTGATGATCTGCCGTGGTGGCGGTCAATGGTTCAGCCGGACAGGGCTTTCTCCCTATAACCAGGTTACCGGTACCCGCATTGATGCGAATAAAAAGATCATCCCTTTACGTGCCTATCCCGATAGGCCCGGAAATTTTGAAGATCCGGTAGTCTGGCGCGATAATGTTCAATATAACCTGATTGTAAATGACTGGCTTGGTCGTATTGCAGTTTATGAGCGTTCGAAGGACGGCGTTAACTGGAAGGTCGAATCGGGTGAAGCCTACCTTCCGGGAGTTTCGGTCCATGCAGACGGAACAGTGGAAGCATGGCATAAGTATGAACGGATAAAAGTTTTCCAGGATCAGATCGGACGTGCTACCCAGGCCAATTTTGCGGTGATCGATGTAGAGAAAAAATTCGATAAGGGGAGTGATATCCATAGTTCCAAAAATATTGGCATTCCGCTGACTGTCGGTCGTTTTCTTACAATTCCTGACAAAACACTGATTACCCCGAATACGAAAACAATCAGAGTTAAGATAGCTGCGGAGCAAGGCTTTAACCCTCAGACCGACATGGACCTAAACTCATTGCGGTTTGGCGAACCCGAAGCTGTCAATTATGGTAAAGGGGGCAAAGTCCTTAAAACTGAAAAATCAGGTGCCGATCTGATTGTTACTTTCGATGCTGTCGGCGTCACCTTTCCTGAGGATGAATTTGCTGCAAAACTATTGGGCAAAACAAGTACTGGCAAACTTCTTTTCGGATATGCACGCCTACCGGGGGTTAACTTTATGGAGCCCATACTTTCACCGCTCTTGCCGGTAATTACTGCCTATGAAAATGGCTTTAAACTAAAGGTAGAAGTTCAGAATTTTGGTCAGGTGGCATCAAAAACAGCCTCACTGAAAATATTTTTCACCAAAGACGGTAAGGAGGTTGAAGTTGCTGCCGGCAAAATTCCCGGTCTGAAGCCTTATGAAAAAACAACTGTTGAACTTACAAGTGGCAAACTTTTCGATACAGGTGCTGAATACATCTTTACGGTGATTATCAATCCTGATGCTAAGTCTCCTGTAAAATTGAGTGGTAAACTAATTCCTTTAAAGTAATGGATCGATTTAAAAAAGATCATTCCCGCCGGAGTTTTATTAAGGGGATTACCTTAACCGGTGCGGTAGTATCCTGCTTTCCTGTAATGGAATCATTTGCATTGGCAACAAAAAGCGCACGGAAGTTGAAAGCAGGGAAAGGAATGGTCATCCTTTTTCAGGGCGATTCGATTACCGATGGAAACCGTGGCCGGACAAAAGATCCCAACCACATTATGGGGCATGGTTACGCCTTCAGTATTGCCAGCCGTTTGGGGGCCGATTTACCTGAGAAGCAATTCACGTTTTACAACCGGGGAACCAGTGGAAATAAGGTGAACGATTTAGCCGCACGCTGGCAAGCCGATACCCTTGACCTCAAACCCGATGTGCTGAGTATTCTTGTCGGTGTGAATGACGCAAGTTCGGTGGTTTTTCAACGGGAGCCGGTTATGACAATTGAAAAATATGAAGAGGGTTACAAAGCTTTACTCGATCAGACCATTGCAAAAAATGCAAACGTTATTTTTGTTTTATGCGAGCCATTTATTTTGCCGGTTGGGAAAGTAAAAGATAACCTGGGTGCATATCATGCCGATATCATCAACAGGCAATCGGTGGTACGAAAGCTGGCATCTCAATACAACGCTGTTTTTGTAGGTTTTCAGGAGGTTTTTGAAAAAGCCTGCAAGCGGGCACCAGCCGATTATTGGATTTGGGATGGCGTTCATCCCACTGTTGCCGGACATGAACTTATGGCACGTGAGTGGCTGAAACAGGTTGGGAAAAGAGTCTCATTCTGACCACAATTAATTACCAATATTCTGCATTTCGCAATGCCGTTTTCACAAAAGCTTCTACATTTTCGACTGGCGTATTATATTCCAGAAAGTCGGCGCTTTGAATGATAAACGGACCGTTTTTCTTACCGGCTTCAATGGTCGATTTCGTGACCCTGATCACCTCCTCCAGAGCCCCTTTCTGCAATAAATTAACCTGATCAACACCTCCGATTACCACATAATCGCCTTTAATAATATCAATGGCTTCACCGAGATTTGCATCGCCCAGCGGAACAGGAGAGAATGGTTCAACCACTTTTGCCCCTAATTTTTTATACGAATCCACCAGCGCCATAATCTGGCCGCAATTGTGGTAAACTGCCGGGCACCCCTGATCCTGAATAAAATCGATGTATTTTTTTTCGTACGGAAGGATAAACGCTTCGTATACTTCGGCCCCAAGGAAACCGCCCGGAACATTTCCACCTACCAGCATCACATCAGCCCCGGCATCAATAAAAGCCTGCGTATAATCCAAGGTGCGGTTGTGGGTGTATTGCATGAGTT
>JAHEYS010000424.1 GCA_023251475.1 Prolixibacteraceae bacterium | reverse complement strand
AAAGAATATCGTTTATATAAAGTCTGTGAAACTGGACAAAGATATTCATGACCTTTTTCCGGACCTTCCAAAGGCCAATGCCCGTCTGGAAACGGACCTGATGTACCGTCACTGGGACAGCTGGCACGATTATACCTATCAGCACATCGTCATCGCCAAATATGAAAGCGGTAAATTATCTGGTGATAAGGATATTATGGAGGGCGAACGTTTTGATTCACCCATGAAACCAATGGGGGGTATTGAACAGATTAACTGGAGTCCTGATGGGAAAACAGTTGCCTATACCTGCAAAAAGAAGGTTGGAATAGCTTATGCAACCTCCACTAATTCTGATATCTATCTTTACAATTTGCAGACCGGCGCCACAACTAACCTCACCGAAGGGATGATGGGATACGATATTAATCCCGCTTTTTCTCCTGACGGTGCGTTGATTGCCTGGGAGAGCATGTCCCGGCATGGTTACGAAGCCGACAAGAACAGGCTTTTTGTGGCTGACCTGAAAACCGGTACGAAAAAAGATTTTACCGCATCCTTTGATCAGAATGTAAAGGAGCTTACCTGGACCAAAGACAGCAAATCAATCTATTTTATTGCTGATATCCATGCAACGGATGAAATATTCAGGCTCGATCTGGCTGCGGAAAAGTTTATACGGATAACGGATGGGGTCCATGATTACCAGAATGTTTTTGTTGCCGGTAATCACCTGGTGGCGACCAAGGTCTCGATGTCACATCCTGCAGAGATCTACCGTGTTGATCCTGTCACAGGAAAGGATGATCCGATCACTACAGCTACCAAAGGGATCATGGATCAGCTGACCTTTGGAAAAGTGGAGAGCCGCTGGATCACCACAACTGACAAGAAAAAGATGCAGGTTTGGGTGATCTATCCGCCCCACTTTGATCCTGCGAAAAAATATCCGACACTGCTGTATTGTGAGGGTGGACCACAAAGCACCGTCAGTCAGTTTTGGTCGTACCGCTGGAATTTCCAGATGATGGCTGCAAATGGTTATATCATTGTGGCCCCCAACCGACGGGGTCTCCCGGGATTCGGCCAGGAGTGGAACGAACAGATTTCGGGCGATTACGGCGGACAGAATATGAAAGATTATCTTACCGCCATTGATACCCTTGCAGAAGAGTCATATATCGACAAGGCTCGTTTAGGGGCTGTTGGAGCAAGTTATGGGGGATACTCGGTTTATTTTCTGGCCGGACATCATCAGAAACGGTTCAAGGCATTTATTTCACATTGCGGAATTTTTAATCTTGAGGCAATGTATTCCACCACAGAGGAGATGTGGTTTGTGAACTGGGACAATGGTGGCGCTTACTGGGACTTAAATAACAAGGTGGCTCAAAATACCTACAAAAACTTCTCACCACATAAATTTGTCCAGAACTGGGATACGCCCATCCTGGTAATCCATGGGGAGAAAGATTTGCGCATTCCATACACCCAGGGGATGGGCGCGTATAATTCTGCCAAACTGAAAGGGATTCCTGCCGAGTTCCTCTTCTTCCCGGACGAATGTCATTGGGTATTACAGGCCCAAAACGGCATTCTATGGCAACGCGTGTTCTTCCAGTGGCTGGATAAATGGCTCAAATAAAATGAAAGAATTAATTAATGAAAGAATTAAGAAATTAAGAATTGAAAGAGTGAAAAAATAGTGTAATAATGGAGAATGTAATTGTTGATAAAAGTTATTCTTTTGCAGTCGGAATAACAAAGTTTTGTTTTGCAATACAAGATCATAGAAGGGAGTATATACTTTCTCATCAATTATTAAAAAGCGGTACTAGTATCGGCGCAAATGTTGAGGAGTCCCAGGGTGCTATTTCAAAGGCAGAATTCATAGCAAAAATTCAAATCTCCTTTAAAGAGGCAAAAGAGACCAGATATTGGCTTCGATTAATAAAAGATTCCGACGTTTTTCAAAATGAAAATTCAGAACAACTTCTTAAAGATTGTAACGAACTTATCGTGATACTCACTTCAATACTAAAGTCTTCCAAGGATAAGAGGTAAATACGGGAATGATTAAAACAGACCTATAAAATGAATTTGTATCTCTTCATTCTTCTTTCATTTTTTCATTTTTTCATTCTTTCATTTATTCATATGTCATCACGCACTTCAGGAATACTTTTGCACCCCACCTCTTTACCGGGAAAATATGGGATTGGTTCGCTTGGGGAGGAAGCACGCCGGTTCATCGACTGGCTCTCGTCAACGGGTCAGAAAACCTGGCAGATTTTGCCGCTTGGTCCGACCGATTTTAGTCATTCGCCTTATCAGTGTTATTCGGCTTTCGCCGGAAATGCCGATTTGATTGATCTTGATGAACTGGTTAAAATTGGGTTATTGCCGGTAATTCTGCCCCCGACGAAGGCGTTTCCGCTGGAAAGTGTCGATTACCATAATGTGCGCAAATTTCGGGAACCGAATCTTCACGAAGCTTTTCTCCGTTTTCGTGAGATTGGAGGTTTCGGATGGGAAGACTACCTCCGGTTCTGGGATGAAAACAGCTGGTGGCTGGAGGCATGGTCACTTTTTTATGCCTGCCGTAAGAATCTCAAAGGAAAAGACTGGAGTTACTGGGAAGAGTCCCTTTTAAAACATAAGCGGGAAGCGCTTCACCTATATTATCGAACCTACCGCGAAGACGTAGAATATCAGAGGTTTCTGCAGTTTTTCTTTTTCAGGCAGTGGTTTTCATTAAAAAAGTATGCGAATAGCCAGCAAGTTAAGATTCTGGGAGATATTCCGCTCTATGTTTCCTATGACAGCGCTGATGTATGGGCCAATCAGGATCTTTTTTTACTTGATAAAATGAGAAAACCTGTGGTGGTAGGAGGGGTGCCTCCCGACTATTTCAGCGAAACGGGTCAGCTTTGGGGAAATCCTTTATTCGACTGGGAAAAGTTAAAACAGCGCAATTATGATTGGTGGATTGCACGGCTACATTTTAATCTGAATATGTTTGATCTTGTCAGAATTGACCATTTCAGGGGACTGGAATCTTTTTGGGCTATCCCTTACGGTGAGAAAACAGCGGTTAAGGGTGAATGGCTCAAGGCAGATGGCGATGCCCTGCTGGCTCTTTTACAAAGTCAGATCGGCCATTTGCCGATCATTGCCGAAGATCTTGGCACCATCACCAGTGAGGTCCATCACCTGAGAAAAAAATATCACCTGCCGGGCATGAAAGTGCTGCAGTTCGCTTTTGAATCTGACGCTAAAAATGAACACCTTCCGCATAATTATGAGCTTGATTTTGCGGCATATACGGGAACCCATGATAATGATACCACCGCCGGATGGCTGAAGCGGGTGAAAGGGGAGGAGCGCGATCATCTGCGCCGCTATTTTGGTGTTTCGGGAGTGGATCACTGGAAAATGGTAAGGGCGGTTCTCGGTTCGGTGGCAAAAATGACCATTCTTCCGGTACAGGATATTCTCGGACTCGATTCTTCAGCCAGGATGAATATTCCCGGAACCATAGAAAGTAACTGGAAATGGAGATTAGCCTCCCTGGATGATCTGCAGGAGTGTGGTGAGAAATTAAAAGAAATGACCGCCCTGTACGGAAGATAATACCGCTTCAACGAACTTCTCAGGTTGTTCGGCATGTAACCAGTGACCGGCGCCGGCAATATCAATCACCCTGGCTTCCGGGTAAATATCCTTTATAACAGGGATGTCGTCATTGGAGATATAATCTGACTGAAGACCCCGGATAAAGGTGACAGGGTAAGAAAGGATCGGGGAACGGTCGGCAAACCATTCAGAGGCAACATCGCTGGTAACCGAGGTGAGCGCATATTTGAGTACCGGCACATTAATCTTCCATTCAAAATAATCCTCCTTATTACGGTGGATGTTTTTTATCAGGAATTGCCGGAGGGTGCTGTCTTTTAATTTTTCAGCCAAAAAGTGATCGATTTCCTTTCGCGATGAAACTGCCACCAGGTTCAGCTCTTCCATTAACCCAAGGATTATTTCGTGTTGCAGCACTGTTTTAAATGGCTTTTCAACAGAATGATAGCTTTTGGGGGCAATATCGGCCACAATCAGACTGGTCACAAGTTCAGGGTATTCGGCCGCGAACATCATCGCAAGTTTTCCTCCCATACTGTGCCCAAGAACAATCGCTTTACCGATCTGATGGTCTTTAAAGAACTGAAGAAGATCATCAGCCATATCCTGGTAAGTGTGGGTGGTGGTATGGGGCGAATGACCGTGATTGCGGAGGTCCGGAATAAAAACGGTGAATCGTTCCTCCAGTTTTCTGGAAATTGAAATCCAGTTATCCGATGCCCCGTAAAGTCCATGCAGGATTACAAAGGGGGATCCATGTCCCGATTTTCTGAATTTTAACGCTACCGCCATCCTTTTATCTTCACTCTTTCACTCTTCATTTTTTCATTTTTCATTATCTACCTCAGGCACTCCTTATATTTGAGTATTGTCAGCTCCAGTCCGAGGTACAAGGCATCTGAAATCAGGGCGTGGCCGATGGATACCTCCAGTAAATTTGGGATCGACTGGTTAAAAAACTTCAGATTCTGAAGGCTCAGGTCGTGCCCTGCATTTACGCCAAGACCGAAATCTGCCGCAGCCTTGGCCGCCTGAATAAACGGAATGATGGCCTGATCGGGGTTAAATGGGAAGGCAGAAGCGTAGGGCTCAGTATAAAGTTCAATCCGGTCTGCGCCAACTAGGGCAGCTCCCTGCACCATATTCACCTCGGCTCCA
>JAHEYS010000158.1 GCA_023251475.1 Prolixibacteraceae bacterium | reverse complement strand
TGGCAGTCGCTTTACCGCGGATTCGAACGGGAGGATGAGCAGGATAACCGGTCTCCTGCTTTTCACTCTTCTATTCCGGATGATAATCAGGAGGATGCAATTCAGCAGACCTTGACGCACGACGATATTACCATCAGGGAGGGGAATAATTTTCTTCAGTTTAAAAATAAATACATTCTAACCCCTGTTAAATCGGGGTTGATGGTCATTGATCAGCGAAGGGCGCATGAGCGGATACTTTTTGAGAATTTTATCAGGATTATTGATAATCATTTGGCAATCAGTCAGCGTCAGCTTTTTCCCGCAAGGCTGGAATTAAATGCCGTCGATATGGAGATACTGATCGTCATTGATGAGGAACTTCAGGCGCTCGGTTTTGAGATCCGGCACGGCGGGGAGAATGTGATCTATGTTGAGGGAATTCCTGCCCTGCTTAGCCATCTCAATGCATCGGATCTTGTCGAAAAACTGATTGAAGATTTTAAAAACAGACCTGTTGATGTAAAAGAGGAGATAAAAGAGCATCTTGCGCTGCTCCTTTCCCAGTCAGCTGCAATCAAATATGGCGTCTCTCTAAAACCGGAGGAGATATCGGAGCTGTTTAATAACCTTTTTGCGTGTCGGACACCTAACTATTCCCCATCGGGAAAGGGTGTGGTGACAATCGTTTCTTTTCCCGATTTTGAAAGATTGCTCCGGTGATCTGTATCCGGGTCCGGGTCAGGCAGAATAAAATTTAAACGACTGTCAACAATCCAATCGAATCGTTATTTTTGCACCATTATAATGATTTATTTAACACGATACCCTCATGAGCAGTTGTCGGCCACAGAAGATGGAAATTTATGAGGGTTCTGTAAGGTTTTTAAAAAACAAATAATTTTCACATGAATCAATATCAGACATCACCTTTTTCGATGCCGCCGGTTGTAAAGAACCTGATCCTTATCAACATCGTTATGCTGGTCGCTACTTATGCCTTAAGGAACATGGGAATTGACCTTACTGAAATATTGGGGCTTCACTATCCGGGTTCACCTCATTTCAGGCCTTATCAGTTTGTCACTCATTTATTTATGCATGGCGATTTTTGGCATTTGTTCTTCAATATGTTTGCCTTGTTTATGTTTGGAAAAGTGCTTGAGATGGTTTGGGGTTCCAAAAGGTTTTTAGTCTATTTTTTTGTTACCGGTCTTGGCGCCGCAATATTGCATTCGTTCGTCACTTATCTCGAAATATCTTCTATTCAGAAAAGTGCAGCCGCATTTATCAATACTCCCTCTCCAGAGTTACTGGCAGCTTTTGTAAAAGCCAATCTTAGTCATCCCTCCACCGGAGTAATGGATCTTGTGAACAACTGGGGTGATGCGCCAAATAATCCTTTACTGATTCAGCAGGGGGTTGATGTGGTAAGGGCGATACTGGAACTTAAGATTGATATTCCGACAGTGGGAGCCTCCGGCGCAATATTCGGTATATTACTCGGTTTTGGGTACCTCTTTCCAAATACGGAATTAATGCTCCTCTTTCCACCTGTGCCGATTAAGGCAAAGTATTTTGTGATGGGTTACGGAGCAATAGAGTTGTACCTGGGAATCACAGAGTCAAACAGTAATGTGGCCCATTTTGCACATCTTGGAGGGATGCTTTTTGGATTCATCCTGTTAAGATACTGGGGTAAGCATTCAAATAAATTCTATTAGAGGGATGGGAATTGTTGATGAAATAAATCTATCGTTCAGGAATGGGACCTATCTTACAAAACTCATTTACCTGAATATTGCCATCTGGGTGGTGGTTAGGCTGGTATTTGTTGGTTATGCCTTAAGCGGGTCGGATGGTTCCCCGGTTTTAGGATGGCTTGCGTTGCCTGCCTCATTTGAACAGTTTATTTCCAGACCGTGGACCCTGCTGACCTATATGTTTCTTCACTTTGAGTTGATGCATATTCTCTTTAACGTCCTATGGCTCTATTGGTTTGGGAAGATTTTTCTCGAATATCACAATCAGCAGAAATTGTTAAGCCTTTATATCATCGGCGGTCTATTGGGCGGAGTGGCTTATATGATGGCATATAACCTGATACCGGTTCTTCAGAATTCAATCTTTCACGTGCAATTACTCGGAGCTTCAGCTTCAGTCATCGCCATTGTAATCGCTATTGCAGTATATGTTCCGAATCATTTAATACATCTGGTATTTATCGGGCCTGTTAAAATAAAGTGGATTGCCTTTGTATCAGTTTTGCTCTATATTATTAACCTGTCTGGCGATAATGCAGGTGGTAACTTTGCTCATCTGGGTGGGGCCGTCTGGGGCTGGATATATATGTCTCAATTGATGGCCGGAAGGAATATTACCGGTCGGTTTGACCGGATAACCGACACCTTCTTTTCATGGTTCAGGCCTCGCCGACGGCTGAAAATAAAATACAATGTACCCAATCCTGATTATGATTTTAATAAAAGAAAAATGATTCAGCAGGAGGAGATCAACCGGGTATTGGATAAAATCGGAAAATCAGGTTATGACAGTCTGACTTATGATGAGCGGGAGATCCTGTTCAAAATGGGGCAAAAAAAGTAAACGAGTGAAGCGGTTTTTTTCAGAATTTGGATTCAGGCTCAACATAGGGGCGGCTATTTTACTTTTCCTGGCCTATTTGGCCCCGTTTGTACCTCCCGATTATTTCTGGCCGCTGGCTTTTTTTGGACTTGCCTATCCCTATCTGCTGATACTTAATCTGCTGTTTTTACTGTTCTGGATTTTTTTTCGCTCCAAAAGAATATTGCTTCCACTGGTCTCCATTTTATTAGGAGGTGTTAATATTATAAATACCTACCAGCTGATACCATCATCCGGGACTAAAGCCCAGGGGATTAATGTCTTGAGTTATAATGTTCACGGTTTCAAGTTTGATCAGAGGGCTCACCGGACCGATAACCCCGGGATACTGGGATATTTTAAATCTACCGGCGCTGAAATTATTTGTCTGCAGGAGGGTTTGCAGTTTCAGATGAAGAAGTTAACTCCCCAGGGGATAAAAGAGGCGCTTCCTGAAATTAACTATTTTCATTTTGCGACGGACAGTAATTATTCTGACCTGATCACCCTTTCAAAATTTCCGATCATCAACAAGGGAGAGATCAAATTTTCCGGGAGGGCAGTTCTTGTGATATTCTCCGATATTCAGATAAATAATCGCCGGATTATCAGGGTTTATAATTGTCATTTACAGTCCTACTCAATCGATCCGGATGATTATTCCAGCATTGATTCGATCGGTTCAGTCTCCAATAGTCGTCAGATAGCCGAAGCCCGTAAAATTAGTTATAAACTCCGGGCAGGTTTCAGGCTAAGGGCGTTTCAGGCCAGAAGGCTGGCGGATCATATGCTCCAATCTCCTTATCCTGTAGTCGTATGCGGCGATTTTAATGATACTCCTGTATCGTATGTTTACCGGAAGGTTCGTGGAAACCTTAAAGATGCTTTTGTTGAGTCGGGGTTTGGAACTTCCAATACCTATAACGGAGTATTGCCCTCCTTTAGAATTGATTATATCCTGGCCAATCAGAATTTTGAGTTGGAAAACTACAGGCGAGATCTTGTACAATTCTCAGATCATTTTCCGGTTCGATGCAGGCTAATTCCTAAGGGCAGTCCAATAACAAAATAAGGCACAAGATTTTACCTTGTGCCTTATTTCTCTGTATTCACAGATCACTACAACAGTGCATCAATTTTTGATGCGAGAATGGTTTTTGGTACGGCTCCAACCTGTTTATCCGCAACTTCACCATTTTTAAAGAAAAGGATGGTAGGAATGTTGCGAATTCCAAATTTTGCAGCAGTTCCCGGGTTGGAATCAACATCCATTTTAGCGACAACTGCTTTCCCTTCATAATCATCAGAAAGTTCAGCTACAAGCGGCCCTATCAGCCTGCATGGTCCGCACCACTCTGCCCAAAAATCCACTAAAACAGGCTTTTTAGACTGAAGAACCACCTCATCAAAATTTGCATCTGTTACCTCTATTGCCATGATAAAATATTTTAAATTGTTTTAAAAGTCAGAAATTATGAATCTGCAAATTTAAGAATTAATTTATAGTAAAAACGATATCAGGATTTTTTTGCAGATATGCTTTTAATTCTCCTGTTAATCCGATCCGTCTTGTTCTCGAAAACAGGTGGAGTTTAATATTGGTTGTCTGGTCAAATACTGAAAATTTTATTAATGTTTTTCCGGGTGACTGGGCAAACTTTGTGTCTAGTTCTTCAACAAAACCGGGTGTCAGCGATTCTGTATTAACCGAAATTTTCAAACTTTCGGCTTTTTCGGCCAGCTCCTGAAGCAGTTCAATTTTTCCAGCCTTAAATTCAAGTTGATCTCCCCCCTGCCATTTAGCGGCGATCTTTCCACGGATAAGGAGAAACAGTCCCTTTTTACAAAAATTTCCAAAATTCACAAAATCATTTCCAAAAAACATAATCTTATAGGAATCGGCATAGTCGGTCAGGGTAAGTGAAGAAAACGGTTTTCCATTTTTTGTGAATCCCTCCTGAGTTTCTGTTACAATCCCGGCAAATGTAAGATCCCTGTTTTTGAGTGATTCCATTTCATTGTTAAGATTTGACAGATTAATATCCTTGGTGCAAAAACTGTTGATTTCCAGGGCATAGTCATCGAGTGGATGAGAAGAAAGATAGATGCCGATGAGGTTTTTCTCTTTTTCGAGTGCCACAATTTTTGGCCACTCCGGGACGTTGGGAATTGCTGGAAGTTTAACCTCTATCTTCTGAAGTTCCCCGAAAAGTGATGCCATCGTGGATTGACGCTCACCCTGAATCCGGTTTCCGTATTTTATCAGCATTTCTATAAAGGTGCCACCATCGCCTGCATCCCCAAAATATTGTGCGCGGTGTATATTTTCGAAGCTGTCAAAGGCACCTGCCATGGCAAGCGCTTCGAGGTTTTTTTTGTTAATTGTTTGCAGATTAACCCGCTCAACGAAATTGAAAATAGATTTAAAATCTCCGTTTGCATCCCTCTCCCGGATGATATCCGATACGGCGCCCGCCCCGACACCTTTAATGGCGGATAACCCAAATCGAAGTCCCCCGCTTTTATTGATGAAAAAATTGGCGCGCGATTCGTTGACATCGGGTCCCATCACCGCTAAACCCATATGTTTGCTCTCATCCATAAAAATGGAGATCTTGTCGGCGCTGGTAAGATTGCAGCTTAAAACTGCAGCCATAAATTCAGATGGGAAGTTCGCTTTGAGGTATCCTGTCTGATAGGCAATATAGGCGTAGCAGACCGAATGCGATTTGTTAAAAGCATAGGAGGCAAATGCCACCCAGTCCTTCCATATTTTATCAATCAGATTATCAACAGCTTTACCATCTGCTTTGCAACCTTCCATGAACTTTGGATTGCTTTTGCAACCCTCCATAAACTTTACTTCCAGTTTCCCCATCAACTGTAGATCCTTCTTTCCCATTGCCTTACGAAGGGAGTCGGATTCGCCGCGGGTAAACTGACCCAATGCGCGCGACAGTAGCATCACCTGCTCCTGATAAACAGTAATTCCATAAGTATCAGATAAGTACTGCTCCATAATCGGATGATCATAAACAATCTCCTCCCGTCCCATTTTGCGGCTTACATATTTTGGGATATACTCCATTGGACCAGGACGGTAGAGGGCATTCATTGCTACAAGATCTTCAATCCGGCTTGGCTGCAGTAATTTCAGCCATTTTTTCATTCCGGGTGATTCGAACTGGAAGATCGCTGTTGTATTGGCATTACTGAAAAGTTCGAAGGTGGTTTTATCATCAAAGGGGATTTTGTCAATGTCGAGGTCAATTTTTCTCGAAAGACGTATGTTCTCAAGGCACTCTTTAATGATGGATAAGGTTTTTAATCCCAGAAAGTCCATCTTTAATAATCCGATCGATTCCACAAAATGTCCGTCATACTGGGTTGTCAGCAGATCTTCATCCTTTGTTGGCATCAGGGGGATATGATTTTCCAGCTTATCCTTACCGATGAGGATACCACAAGCGTGTACCCCGAACTGGCGAATACACCCTTCAAGTGTTTCTGCAAATTTTAATGTTCTGACGATTAATGGATTATCTGATTTTTTCTCGGCTTCAAGCGATGGATTTTCGCGATAGGCCTTTTCAAGGGTGATCTTTGGAGTATCAGGGACCATTTTAGCCAGCCGGTCGGCTTCGGACAGGGGCAATTTTAAAACGCGCGAAACGTCCCTGATAGCCATCTTTGCAGCCATCGTCCCAAACGTACAGATATGCGCCACATTTTCACGACTGTATTTTTCCTTTACCCAATTCAGTACGAGCTGTCGCCCGTCATCATCAAAATCAATGTCAATATCGGGCATTGAGATCCTGTCGGGATTTAGAAACCGCTCAAAAAGGAGATCGTGCCTGATTGGATCAACATTGGTAATTCCTGT
Source organism: Prolixibacteraceae bacterium (assembly GCA_023251475.1). Classification (GTDB taxonomy): domain Bacteria; phylum Bacteroidota; class Bacteroidia; order Bacteroidales; family Prolixibacteraceae; genus JAAFHB01. Next base: position 8,745 of record JAHEYS010000158.1, on the reverse strand, counting down.
GGCATAGGCAACAACTGAGCCGGCCGCCGAACCACGACCCGGACCGACAATTACTTGCATTTGACGGGCTGCAGCTATAAAATCCTGCACAATAAGAAAATAGCCAGGGAACCCCATCATTTTTATCGTGTCCAGCTCAAATTCAATACGCTCCTTTACATCAACGGGAAGAACCTCTCCGTAACGAATTGATGCCCCGTTATAGACCAGGTGACTCAGGTAATCGGATTCGAATTTAACCCTCAAGGCATATTCGAAACTCTCAGGCTTCTTATGGGCTTTCTTAAACTCTTCGAGTATATCCTCTTCTGTATAGCGTTTCCGGTATTCTTCCATTGTGCCAAAACTTTCAGGAATCGGAAATTCGGGCATGATTGGATCAGAGTTCAGTTCATAGAATTCAATCTTATCGGTAATATCCTGGGTGTTGGTAAGCGCTTCGGGTACATCTGCAAAGAGATGATTCATCTCGGCGGTGGTTTTAAACCATTCCTGCTTGGTGTAACGCATACGCGACGGATCATCCAGATCTTTTCCGGTATTGAGACAGATCAGCAGGTCATGCGCATCCGCATCTTCATCATTGGTAAAATGACTGTCATTGGTTGCAATCACCTTGACGCCAAATTTTTCACCAAGCCGTATAAGCTCTTTATTGACAATCACCTGACTTTCATAAACGTCGGTAGGTAATTGGGGATCGGTTGTCTTGTGACGCTGGATTTCAAGGTAAAAATCATCCCGGAAAATGGTTTTAAACCATTTTATAGCCTCTTCTGCCGCTGGCAGATCTCCCCGTAAAATACACTGAGGTATTTCGCCACCGATGCAGGCAGAGGAGACAATTAACCCTTCACTGTGTTTCTCAAGCAGGTTTTTGTCAATACGAGGTTTGTAATAGAACCCTTCGGTACTGGCTACCGTGACCAGTTTTAAAAGATTCCGATAGCCCTTTTCATTTTTTGCCAGTAAAATCAGGTGGTCTCCCGACCGATCCTCTTTTTCATTCTTGTCCTTAAATTGGATGCCGCGTGATGCAACGTAAGTTTCAACACCGAGAATAGGTTTTATATCGAATTTTTTGCATTTCTCGTGAAACTCCTTGATCCCAAACATACTGCCGTGATCGGTAAGCGCCAGGGCCGTCATCCCGTCCTCTTTTGCTTTTTTTACCAGATCGGTAACCGCAGCGGCGCCATCGAGGATTGAATATTGACTGTGGACATGAAGATGGGTAAACGATACCATAGTTAAAACCTTTTGAATGAATGGAAATGTTGATTCCTCGCAGTGCATTTAGACGCACGGTTAAAAATAGAAATTTTTAACCGATTAGATGATGGTGTTGATAACTACTGGGAATAAAAAAAGGAGACCAGTCAGGCCCCCTTCTTGTTATCATAAAATAGTAGCCTTTACAGAACAATATCCTTTGACGCTATGCTGATGGTCTGAAGATAATCCGTCACGGTGGTGGATTCAAAAAGCAAACCATCCAATTCAAATGTGTAAGTACCTGAACCACTTGTGAGTATTGCAGCCATTGGAAATCCTATCCTCAATGTTGTTTTGAGTGGAGTGGAACCATCGGCAAATGCGGACTGAAAATAGACCTGGGTTGATCCTTTTGCGACTTTTAACTGGTATGCATGGGTATTTGTAATTGCATTCCATGTAAGATAAATTGAATCTCCAACTGCATTTTTTGTCAGCCCGGTGATATTAGCTGGCAGAATCGTGGTGGAGAGTAATGTATTTGTATAGGTGATCTGCTCCCCGTCGCTAAATATCACGGTGTAGGTATATACCCCGGGGGTTGGAGCAGTTAAGGAATAGTCAGCTTCAACAGTTTCGTTATAAAAGGAATTACCCAAATTTTGATAATTGGTAAGCACCAGTGTTTTACCGTCAGGTGATTTTACAGATACACTTGTCATGATGTTATAGGAAAAGACGGAATGTACAGCGGCATAAACTACCGCCCCCTGAGAATTTTTCATTGTCCGTACAAAAACATCAGCCGATGCCAGATTTGTAATTTTTGCTTTTTCACATCCCGCCAATCCTGTCATAAGGATAGCTGCGAGAGCCAATACTTGTAATTTATTCATATTCAATATTAAAAAAAAAATAATTCAACATTGTCTCAGTAACTTTTTTGCCAGATGACCGAACCTTCAAGAGACAGGCAAAGTTAACCAAAATTTTATATTCACCGCTCTTTTCATTTATAAACCAATTTGTCCGGGTTATTTTTTATCCCAATTAATATTGTATCTTTGCCCCGCAATTTAAAAACACAAATTTTAACGTAAAACGTTATGTCAGTAAAGATTCGTTTGGCAAGGCATGGCCGTAAACAACATGCTTATTACCACATTGTGGTAGCAAACAGCAGGTCACCACGAGATGGTAGGTTTATTGAGAGGATTGGTTCATACAATCCAAATACTAATCCTGCCACCATCGATCTTGACTTTGATAAAGCCATTTTATGGCTTAATAATGGCGCACAGCCTACCGATACTTGTCGTACAATATTGTCGCACAAGGGGGTAATGATGAAAAAACACCTTTTGGAAGGGGTTAAAAAAGGAGCCTTTGACCTGGCAGAAGCCGAAAACCGGTTTGATGCATGGGTGAAAGAGAAAGAGAATGCGATTCAGGCCAAAAAAGATGGATTAGCTGCAAGTTTCAGTGAAGACATGAAAAAACGTCTTAAAGCTGAAACGAAGGTGAATGAGGCGCGTCTTGCTGAGATTGCAAAGAAAAATGCTGCGTTTGCCGCCGCTGCTGCAGCTGCAGCAAAACCGGCACAGGAGGCAGCAGCCGAAGTTGAAACACCAGAGGTTGAAACAACTGAACCAACTGAAGAGGCATAAGACTCATAAGGTTTTTTGCAGTATTTAACACAAAAAATTAAAAAGGGCGATGGTTATTACTACCATCGCCCTTTTTATACCTTTGTATTTAAGATGGACCAGATAAATAAAGAAGAATGTGTTGAGGTGGGGTATATCCAGAAACCTCATGGCCTTAAAGGAGAGGTTATTTTGGTATTTGATTCGGACCTTGAGGAAACTTTCGATGAGATCGACTATTTGTTTGTTGAAGTCGATGGTGGACTGGTTCCATTCTTTATTGAGGATGAAGGGTTACGTTTCAAAACCGACAGGAGCGCTATTTGTCGTCTTGGGTTTATTGATTCCCTGACCAAGGCTAAAGAGTTGCTGGGATGTAAAGTTTATGTCCCTGAAATTGAAGTAGTCGGTACTGAAGATCCTGGAGTCGCTTCCTACCTCATAGGAATGAGGGCCTTTGATGAAAAATTTGGCGAGATCGGACTGATCAGTCGTGTGGATGATTTTTCAGGTAATTTTGTGATCACTGTCAATCACCCGCGTGCAGAAATTATGATCCCCTTTTCAGATCAGGTGATTACTTCAATCGATGAAGAAAAGCGCGAGATCTATCTGAGTTGCCCGAATGGATTAATTGAACTTTATCTTGAATAAAAAGTTCAGCATTCATGTAACGAATACGCTTTTTATACGTCATTAGTTGTGTATATTTATTTCTAAAAATATGAAATCAGGATTTATTAAATTGGTCATTGTACTGGTCCTTGGCGGAACCCAGTTCGTAGTTGCCCAGAAGAGTCAGAAAAGAGAGGTATCCGCCTTCACCGAGGTCTCATTGAGGATCGGTGCAAATGTTCACCTGAAACAGGGGAATACACAGTCGGTTGAAGTTAAAGCTGACGAAGCTACGCTTGCAAAATTAGTCACTGAGGTGAAAAACAGATCGTTGGTTATAAAATTCCCCGCCGAAACCTGGTTCAGCAAATGGAATCCGGGGAGGGTTGATATTTATCTGACGATGCCACAGGTTGATGCCCTGACCATTTCCGGTTCAGGATCAATTGTTTCGGATAAAGAAATTGAATCAAGAATTCTGAATCTCCTGATCAGCGGAAGCGGCGATATTAAACTCCCTGACCTTAAGGCTGAAAAGGTTATGGCAACTCTTTCAGGTTCCGGAAATATCCAACTTTCATCGGGGAAGAGCGCCGATGAATTTAAAGCCACTGTCTCGGGTTCCGGTAATGTGAAGGCTATTGATTTCCGTGCCGGTATGGTGGATGTGAAAATTTCGGGATCGGGGAATTGCTGGGTTAATCCCGAGAAAAATCTGGTCGCCAGACTTTCCGGTTCAGGTAATATCATTTACAGGGGAGATCCGTTAGTCGATTCCAATATTTCAGGATCCGGTAAGGTGAAGAAGGAATAATCCCTATTTTCTGATGATTTCGATCTGACCTCCAATTCCGAGTTTAATGATGCCTGAAGGGGATGATTTGGAGAAATCATCCTGGCGATATCCGACGATATAGTCAACCGAACGTTTTATTTCTTCACTGATTTCTCCAAAATTTTGCGGTGATTTTTGACCGCTGATGTTGGCAGAGGTGGAAACGAGGGGTTTGCGAAACCGTTGGATTAATTGTTGTGTGAATGGTTCACTGGTGATCCGGATCCCGATACTGCCATCCTGTGCCAGCAGATTCGGTGCCAGGTTTTTTGCTCCGGGGTAGATGATGGTCAGCGGATTATCTGCAACTTCAATTAAATCCCATGCGATTTCAGGCACTTCATGAATATAGGAGTTAAGTAGATTTGGATTTTCCATCAGGATAAGCATACTCTTTGCATCCTCGCGCTGCTTGATCTCATAGATTCGTTTTATGGCCGTCGGGTTAGTTGCATCGCAACCCAGGCCCCAGATGGTATCCGTTGGATAGAGGACGATTCCTCCGGAACGCAGTATTTCCAGCGCTTTGGTAATATCATCGGTAAAACTGGTATTCATGATCGTTTGTATTCAATAAAATGTTTGTTTTCGAACGGACGGTAATTGAAAATCTTTTCAAACCAGTATAGTACAAAATAACGGGCATTGAATTTTTTCTTTTTGGGAGAAAGTTTTGGATGCCAGTTGAGTGCATCTATCCTTATCTGCATCACTTTTGGATGGGTATCGCTGAATAATTCCAGGCTGTCGATCCCCTCCTCATATTTGTACTCTTCGGATTCCTGCTCTATGGCTTTGATATGTTTGGAATTAACCGACCAGTATTGTTTTGACCCCTCCAGTTTGTTTTTCATCAGCTTTGGTGGCCTGACCCATCCGTAATGGTACATGGTCGCGCCAATAAATACACCCGTCAGTTTTTTGGCATCCTTCCACCTGAACCCCTGGGCATCATTCCATGACCTGATCCCCTTCTTGTTTTTTATAATACGAATTTCACTTCTGTACCACCGGCGCGAATCGGCATAATAGTCGTAGGTGCCATAAAAATGCCTGTAATGCATGATCAGGCCGTCGATCTCTTCAACATCAAGATATTTCTCCATTGACCGCGCAATTTCAGGGAGGTACTTTTCGTGGATCACCTCATCACCCTGAATATAGAAGCACCAGTCATATTCATGGGGGATGGCATCAAAAGCTTTATTGGTCTCAGCGGCAAGTACGCGCCCTTTTTCCCGAAGGGCAGGATCCCAGATGGTATCGATAATCTCAATTTTTACGGAATCAATTGATTCAATCAACTCCCTTGTGCCGTCATTACAATCTCCTACAGCCACAATAAATTTATCGCAGACCGGTAAAACAGATAAAATTGCCTCAACGATGGGGTAATCGAATTTTACTGCATTCTTTACGAAACTGAAACCGCAAACTTTCATTTTATATAATTTGTTTTTTAGCGGCCAAATGGAATAGCCTTGGTGATATATTTGCTTCGCAGATTTCCACTTCGTTCCAATTCATTTCAGTTTGTGATTTTGCAACCATGGCTATTCCATATGAAAATAATTTACCTATACCTTAAATGCAGGTATACCATTGAAATCGAGTGTCGCAAAATAATCTTCCAGCGTTTCCGCCCTTCTGATCTGAACGACATCACCATCTTCACGAAGGAGTAACTCGGCAGAACGGAGCTTCCCGTTATAGTTGAATCCCATTGAGTGGCCATGAGCACCGGTATCGTGAATGACCACGATATCGCCTGCACTCAGCTTTGGTAATACCCTGTTAATGGCAAATTTATCGTTGTTTTCGCAAAGAGATCCTGTTACATCGTACATGATCTTTGTGGGAACCTCTTCTTTACCCGGCACAGAAATATGATGATACGAACCATAAAGGGCTGGTCTCATCAGATTGGCCATACACGAATCAAGACCTGCATATTTCTTGTAGGTATTTTTGATGTGCAGCACTTTACTTACGAGGTAGCCATAAGGCCCGGTAATGGCGCGGCCCGATTCAAAGTAAAGTTTAAGTGGTTTAAGACCATTCCCGACGATATATTTATCGTAATTTGCCTTTATCCCGCTGCTCATCTTCTCAAGATCCACCTCTTTCTGATCCGGTTTATACGGGATTCCGATTCCCCCCCCAAGATTTGCAAATTCAAAACTGATATTTAATTTTTTCGACAGATCGGCGATCAGTTCAAAAAGAATCTGTGCTGTTCCGGCAAAGTAGTCGGCATCAAGTTCATTGGAGGCCACCATGGTGTGAATTCCAAAACGCTTCACCCCTTTGTCGAGCAACATCTGATACCCCTCGAAAAGCTGGCTTCTTGTGAAACCGTATTTGGCCTCTTCAGGGTGCCCGATAATTGCATTTCCCTCTTTAAGTGACCCCGGATTATACCTGAAACATACCAGCTCAGGAAGTCCGACATTTTCGTCAAGATATTGAATATGAGCAATATCGTCAAGATTTATAATCGCTCCCAATGCGATTGCTTTTTTATATTCTTCGGCAGGAGTGTCGTTTGAGGTGAACATGATCTCATCACCACGCATTCCAACCCGTTCAGCCAGTTCCAGTTCTGCAATGGAACTGCAATCAATTCCAAAACCTTCATTCCTTAATATCTTCATTAAGTAGGGATTTGGAGCCGCTTTAATGGCATAATACTCTTTAAAACCCACGTTCCAGGAAAACGCCTTTACAAACCTTTTGGCGTAATTACGTATCCCTTTTTCATCATAAATATGAAATGGGGTTGGATATTTCCCGATTATTTTTTCTAATGCTTCTTTCGTAAAAGGAAGTTTCTTTTCAGTCATAATTGTTTAAAATTAAAGCGGTGCAAAATTAGAAAAATTAAGGACAGAATTAAATGTTTAACTGTACTTTATTCCTCCGGATACCCAACAAGATGAACGGGGTAAAGGTTCTCGAAGGGTGAATTCTTAACCGTTTATTAATGTGATGCCCCGAATTATTAATTTGCAGATCTGATTCGATGAAATAGCCATGGTTGTAAAATCACAAACTGAAATGAATTGGAACGAAGTGGAAATCTGCGAAGCAAATATTTCACCATGGCTATTAGCTTCGCTGATCTTCGATTCCATTTGGACGCTAAAAAACAAATTATATACAAATGAAATATGATCTGTTGTAATGTAATAAATTCGTTTGGCGGATTGTTCATTCGCAATTAAATGAAAGCGGCCGGATTATTTATCCGGCCGCTTTCATTTAACAAACAACCAACATTTTAGCGGGGATAATTTTTAAAGATCATTCCCACAACATTGTTAATGGTTTCTTCCCTGGTTTCGGTCCGGGGATTTACCAACCCTTCAGCCACCCCTTCCCAGATCATTTTTTTCTCCTGAACATCAATTAAATCGATAAAGAGTGTCCCTTCAATCGACCGGTTTACATCTACATATGTACTTGATGAACCCCAACCATGATAATACATATAAGGTCCACCCATGCTGTAGGTATTTGCTGTTGCTGAATATTTGTTCCTCCCCTTAACAAAAGTATTCACCAGTACCTCGGGTGTTGCAGAAACCTGATATCCCCTCGCTACCATCTCTCTGGAAATGGCATCTTTCAATCTTCGGCGGTTCAGATCGTTCAGGGAGACTTTGTCGATTTCTTTACTGAAATTAAATGTTTTATATTTCGAAAAGTCAACCTTACTGTCATAATCCGTACTTATCCTGAGACTTTCACAACCGGTCATTAAAATCATCAATATAACCGGTAAAATAAATTTAAAGAAATTAGTTTTCATGGCGCTAAAATTTTAATTAAACATGTTATAAATATATTGAATAATGTAATCTTCTTAAAATCTGATATTCTGGCAGTTAATTATTTATCGTCTTTTCCCGTTGTTTCCTTCAGTTTTTGAACTTCCGCCAGGATTTGATCGCGCAGCCGATTTTCTTTCACGCACTTCTCGCCTGGTTTCCCGGGGTGTGGCTGCTGCCCTGGTCTCGCTACGGACTGAACTGCCTGATTGCTTTACTGCAGTTTGAGCATTGGCTCTTTGCTGGGGTGCTGCCGGTTTTTCACTTCTGACCGCCTCTTTTGCTCCGACAGATCTTCCCGTTCTTTCCGTAGGGGCAGGGGCTGAGCTGTTAACCTGCGGCGCCGTTGGTCGTTGACGGACAGTGGCCCGGTTGCCTGCATTCGTTGATGAACTGCGCGGTGTGAAGGTTGCTGAACCTTTCTCCCTGGTCCTGTTTGTCGGTGCATCGCCAGATCTCGGCCTGACATAAAAGCTGTTATTCCCGGCAGATTTAAGTTGGGACCTGCCTGTAGCATTGCCACCCTGAGAGGAGGGGGCCGAAGTTGTTCCCCTGCGGATAGAACTGTTGCGTGGTACGGAACCTCTCTGATTATAGGGACCTT
>JAHEYS010000423.1 GCA_023251475.1 Prolixibacteraceae bacterium | reverse complement strand
CGCTGCTGTGCAGTTGGCTGAAGTGTGATCGTTTTACTTTTAACAGTTTGGTTTTCCCATTTCCATGAAACATTAAAACTTTGTACGGTCTCTTTGTCGTTACAAACAACAATTTCCTTTTTGAATTTTCTTCCTTCAACGGCATAGTTTTGTCGCGGCCAGAAGAAAACAGTAATGGGCTGTAATCCATGACGAATGATTTGGATTGCCTGATCTGATTTTTTCCGGACTTCCAGGCGATTGGGTGGTGTGAACTGGTAGCCATTCGCAGAATGAGGAATCTGTTCAAACACTGCGCGTGAAATTCTGAACGGCATCACCCCTGAAACTCCCACATTTCGCATTTCGATCATTTTTTCCTCATATGATCTCGCCTCCTCGATTATACTTTGATTTGCAGTGATCAGTTCCGGTGAATTTGGCAGCCGGTCCTCCTGTCGGCCACCCACCCAAAATTCGCCCATCACAAGCGGAAAAGTCCCTTTTGATTTCCAGTCCGACATTATTTTGCTGTAATGTTCCTGCATATGCAGCCATGCCATGTCCTGATCCGGGCTAAACCAACCAGCGCCTGAATTATTAATCAGCCGGGTATTATCCAGTTTTTTTATGAATCCCGGAAGTTTGCTCACCCAGGGCAGATGGAGGTCAAAACTAATACGAAGCATCTCATTTTCAACATCCCATATTACGACAGAGGGACTGTTCCGGTCTCTTCGAACCCATTCTTCAAATTCCTTTTCTGTGTTCTTTAAAAACCAATCACCCCCGTTTCGGTAAAATGCAGCATTTGTGGACCAGATGGCCGACTGGTCATCGAGTAACATTCCTGCCTCATCCGCTCCAAGAACGACATCTCCCGGAGGCATAAAAGCGTGGAGGCGACAGGCATTTGAGCCAAATAAGGTTTTGTGCATATTAAAAACCTCACGGTGAAAATCGACGCCATTCCGAATTGGTTCGTAAATCGATTCACCTCTTAGACGGATTGGCACACCATTGAGGATAAAGGATTGTCCTTCCTTCCAAAACTCGCGGAATCCGAAGCGGGTCTCAATAACATCTTTTACCGCTCCGTTTTTTAAAGTCGTACGCAGGACATATAAATTAGGATGTTCGGGACTCCATAGTTTTGGATTTATCCATTTAACCTTACAGGAATTGATCCCCTTTGTACTTTTATTCAGTAAAATTGAGGGTATTTCCAAATCTGCCTTTTCGCCGTTTGGCCAAATGTATAAATCAAACGATAATTTTGAATCTTCAAAAAATTCACTGTTTGAAGGAAATTCATATTCAATCTCCAATTCTCCTTTGCGGGTGGAAGTTTTCACAAAAATGTCTTTTATAAATGCATTCCCCCGCATTTCCAGAAAGGGGACACAATCAATTCCACCCGGGAGTTCCTTCGCTGATGTTGGATTGTATATTGAAGCAAGCCGGGTTGTTCCCAACTGATTGTATGCTTTATCCCGGTCGACTGAAGCACTTTGATCATAAACAAATATAGCAACAACATTTTCACCCGGAACCAAAGCATTTGTAATCTCTGTTTCAAATGGGGTAAAGCCTCCGAAATGGGTCCCGCACCGATGACCATTCACGTAAATCATACTGAACATCTGAACCCTGCTCAGCATAAGGAAGCACCTATCTTCCTGATCTTTATTGAGATGAAATTTTGAGAGATACCAACCTGATCTGTAATTTCTGTCAGTGGCAAAATGGTGGGGTAACTGAACCTCTTTTTTTATTGAAACATTCCCGGAGGTATCCACTCCGTAAAAATTCCAGAGAGTTGAAAGTTGTAATTGTTTCCGGGCTTCCGGCGTACTTCCATTAAAACCAGGAGTTTTTTTGATGCTACAATCCGCTTGTTTCATCGAAAGGGAACTTCCAACCGACATTAGCCATTCCTGGCTCACCATGCCGACGAGTTTTTTGATGTAGTTTTCATCCGGTTGCGCATTCAGCGATCCAAAGATCAAAGAAAAGATCAGGAATAGAGAAGAATATTTTTGCATCATTTCACTTTCGATTTAGTCCGATGGGTGGATAACGTTTTAATACGCTAACAACACTGTCATAAGCTGGTTTTGGGTGATTCTGTGCGTCAAAAAGCAGTGGTGAGTGCCTGCCGTAAACCGGAACCAACCAACTGTACCGGTCATTGAAACCCCACATCATCATGGTTTTCATACAGGGTTTCTGCATAAACAGATTTGTTAACAACGCATAAGAATGGCCCTGGACCTGAAGTACAGAATCGGTGGCGACCATCCCTTTCGGGATACCAATATCCAGTTCACTGAAAGCAACCAACACCCCCGTCGAGGCGAGAGAATCGACCAATCCTGAGATAATCGATATATCAGTGTCTGAAAGGTTATATTTTTTGATATGGGCCTCCAGCGCTACACCATCTACAGGCACACCCCTGCTTTTAAGTCCCCTGATACAATTAATCAAAGCAGTTTGTTTAACCTCAATAAATTCAACTCCGTTTTCGCTGAAATAGAGTTCTGCCGTTGGGTCTGCCTGACGGGCCCAGGTGAAGACCGAGTCAAGATACTCCGGTCCGATAACATTATACCACAGGGAGGTTTCATTTCCCGTAAGGCTGCCTGGTTCTCCACGAAACCGGCCATTGACATCAAAAACCTCATTCACAACATTCCATTCGTGAATACGTCCCTTAAAATGGCCCATCACCGTAAAAATATGGTTTTTCAACACATCGAGAAGCTCCCGGCGCGTAAAAGCAGGAGAAGCTTCTTTTATCCATTTAGGAATCTGGTCATACCAAACCAAAACGTGACCACGGGTGCGCATATTATTTTTCTCTGCGAAAGCAAGCACCTCTTCAGTTTTCCTCCATGTAAAGTTTCCCCTTGTGGGTTGGATATCATCCATCTCCATCGCATTTTCAGGCATGATGATGTTAAAGTCGCGGTTGAAGACTTCACGATAATTGGCCGGCACAGTAGGGTGCTTATGAAATGTTTCGGTTACAACTGATCCAATATATTTACCCCGAGCATTTCCCAACTCTCTAATTGATTGAGCATGTGACAAATTACAGAACAGGAGCAGTAATAAACCAGAAAGTAAACGTGTCCGGGAAAATGGTTTGAGATAATGCATTTACTTTAGATTTGCTTTTGCAGTTTCAATATCATTCTTCACCTCCCCGGTTAGTTTTACCCAGTCGACAACCCCCACCCTATTTGTCCACAATGGGTTTTTGTATTGTTTCATAGCATTCTGATAGTATTTCACCCAATAATTCAGCGCTTTTGTAAGCTGATCGACTGCTACTGTCTGGTATTTTTTATCACCTGTTTCGCGGAAAAGCGCCAATACAGTTGCTCCATGAATTTTACATGCATAATACTTTCCAAGCCAGGCCATTGACCTTATATCATCCAATGTATTTGATAAATCCCTGTTATTGCCTGCCTTAATCTGTCCAGCCATCTGTAGTGCGTTATCTGAGTACGCATGTAGCTGATCCGAAACTTCCAGCGGATTGATCAGGGTCGGTTTTACTTTTGATACTACGGTTTTCACGTAATCCGGAATTGACTGATAACCGGTTCCCGGATGCGGCGGAAGTGAAATAAACCGGTTCACATCATGAAACCCCGATTTGGTATTTGAATAAACCGGATCGCTTTTGCAGGCCTCAATATACCATTGAAAATCCATGGCCCCCCAGTGAAATCCGGTTGTAGTAGGGTAGATCATTGAAGCTGCTTCCCATGCTTTAAACAAATTGTCCCCGTTAACTCCCGGGAAATGGTTTTCAATCAGTTGCACGAAACGTTCGTTACTTAAGTCAGGATTATAACCCAATCTTCCCCAGATCATCCAGTGGTACCAATGTTTTTCGTTTTCAAGCTGGCGAGGATTACCGGGCTCCAAAGCCAGAAAGTCACGGCCCCAAACATACTGATCCGAACCATAATAGAATCCTTTGGTGACCTCCATCGGGATATTCCGGATAAATTCCCGAACAAAATCGGGTGCTCCCCATCGGAAGTAATAATTATCGTCGTTGCGCAGCGTCCACAGGGTTTTCATCCCTTTAATATCTTCAATATATTTCTGATGAAAAGTCTGCCGGGTACTGCTCATTGCGTGAGCCTGTGCATATTTAAAGCTAAAAAGGAAATCAATGTTTTCACGTTCAATCACCGGGGCAAATGTTTTTGCTATTTCCTGTGCGCCGGTTTGGTGCTGACGATGAATAAGGGTGAACTTACGGCCCGGATTTTCAATTGCAGCATCCAGAATTCCCTGTCCAAAAGTTTTGAAGGCCCACTCTTCCTTTTCGGTCGAGGTATATTTTGGCATATTCTCGCCGGTTGTGAGTCCAATTCCTGCCAAATCGGGATAAGTTGCAAACATCTGTTTAACCGTTTTTCGCATATAATCCTGCGTGACCGGATTGTCGATCTTATCGGTAATGCCATATTTCCCTGACGTGCCATTTACAAAAATATTCCACGTCATAATATAAAACCTGATATTCCGGTCCCGGGCATATCTCATCACTTTTTGCCAGAAAACAATTTTTTCTTCAATCGATATTTTTTTCACAATTTCAGGATTGGTCAATATCTCCGGGGCATCCAACCCCCAGCCATTCCGGTCGTAATATACCTTCCATTTCACCGTCGAGCGTTGCACATCATTGAGCGCCACATCTGGATATTCAGGCACTTTCACCATTGATGGAAATGGGTGCAGGCTCCAGAGCGAAATCAGGTTGTATCGGTTT
>JAHEYS010000422.1 GCA_023251475.1 Prolixibacteraceae bacterium | reverse complement strand
CCCATATTTAGACATGTCCGGGTTAGCAGAAATCCAGGATCGGATATCGAAGGGGTACCGGCATCCGAGATCAGGGCAATATTTTCGCCAGCAAGTATCTGTTCTGCAATACGTTCTACGGTACGATGCTCATTAAATTTATGGTGAGAAGAGAGTCGGGTGGCGATATTGTAATGTTTCAGCAATACCGATGATGTGCGGGTATCTTCGGCCAGAATATGGTCTGCCTCCTTTAAAATCCTGATTGCCCGGAGCGTAATGTCTTCCAGATTTCCAATCGGGGTTGGTACGATATACAATTTTCCCATTGCTATTTTGTAAAGCGACGTTTAACCAGGACGAGGAATTTCTGGCTGGCTTCGGTTTTGTGCCATTTAAAATTAAGTTTCAGAAAATTGACGGCGTCCTGAATGGTATCCAGATGATTAAGAGCTGAAACTGCCTCTTCGAATTTTGTACTGTTATTCTCAAACAACTCACGAATAAACAGAATCCTGTCATTAATGCCTATACCATCCCAAATATTGCTGATTGGAATAATCTGATATCCCGATTCACTTTTTTCCTGTGAAAAGATTTCATTAACCAATTGTTGCGATTCCCCCGGAATGGCGCCCTCCGATTGTTTCGACAACTCATCCCCCTGGAGTGGCAACTCCTCTTTTTGATCTGAAACAGATAGGGGAATCTCCGATTTCAAAATGGCCGGTTCAGGTTCAGTTGTCACCACAATATCAGTAACCGATTCTTCATTTTCAGGTGTTGGAATCAGGGTACTATTCTCTCTTTCCGAATCTGCCTGGACTATTTGTTCCTGTTCCGGCAGGCTGAATTCAACCATCTCAAACTTCGGCTGATCAGCTGTATTTAAATATTTCAGATCGTGTTCAAAATCTTCAGTCCGTTTATGAAGCAATTCAAGTTGCCGCACCATGGCCTTTGCACGAACCAGGGCCAATTCCACCTCATCGGATGAGGGGAGTGATCCAGAATCAAAATCATCTGTAATCCCCTGAAGATGTGAGATATCATCTTTAATTAACCTTAAAAGTGTCTTTGTTTCCATCGATCTTATTTTTGCGAAAGTAAAAATACAAAAACCAGATGATTAAATTTGGTTATTTTTGCGCTATGTTTATCGAAAGCAATCTACCCAATAGCCGCAAACGCGGATGGATCGAAGTAATCTCAGGATCAATGTTCTCTGGTAAAACGGAAGAGTTGATCCGAAGACTTCGTCGCGCTGAAATAGCACGCCAGAAAGTCGAAATATTCAAACCAAGTATTGATGTCAGGTATTCGGCAACAGAAGTAGTTTCGCATGATGAAACTACGATTCGCTCTACGGCGGTTGAAAATTCTGCAACTATTTTACTACTGGCAGGGGATGTTGATGTTGTTGGTATTGATGAAGCCCAGTTTTTTGATCTTGGGCTGATCGATATTTGTAATAAATTGTCAAACATGGGAATACGGGTTATCGTCGCGGGTCTTGACATGGATTTCAAAGGGCAGCCTTTCGGCCCTGTTCCCGGCTTAATGGCAAGTGCTGAATATGTGACTAAAGTACATGCCATTTGCATGCGTTGCGGTTATCTTGCCCATTTCAGTCACCGACTTTCAGATACGGGCAAACTGGTTTTGTTGGGAGAGAAAGGGGAATATGAACCTCTCTGCCGGGAATGTTACTTCGACCTTAAAAAATAACAGGATTTATTTACCTTTTGTAAACAGGTTTGACACAAAGCTTTTATATTACCATGATACCCTATTCACTCAACGATATAATCACGATTATCGGAGGTCAGTTCAATGGCTCTGAAAGCATTCATAACCAGCCTATTCGGTTTTTATCGTTTGATAGCCGTACCATCCTATCCGGAAAAGAGACCCTTTTTTTTGCCCTTAGAGGAGACAGGAACGACGGACATCGTTTTATTGAGGAGGCCATTTCCAGAGAGGTAACCATGTTTGTCGTCGAGGAACTGCCGGTAATGGGTCAAAATAATTCAACTGCAAATTTTATCGTCGTTCCAAGCACACTTGAGGCACTTCAAAATTTGGCCACCTTTCATCGCGAACGGTTTAACTATCCTGTGGTGGGAATTACAGGTAGTAATGGCAAAACCATAGTGAAGGAATGGCTTAGTGAATTATTAAGTCCTGAATTAAGGATTGTCAGAAGTCCGCGGAGCTACAATTCACAGATCGGAAATCCCCTTTCGGTGTGGTTAATGAATGACCATTATGACCTGGCCATTTTTGAGGCAGGAATTTCAAAACCAGGTGAAATGGAGAAGCTGGAGGCCATTCTGCAACCTGATCACGGAATTTTCACCCATCTGGGGAAAGCCCATCTCGAAAATTTCAGGTCAATGGGAAATCTGGCAGAAGAAAAAATTAAACTATTTATAAATTGCACATTATTAATATATTGCAGAGATTTTCCGGAGCTTTGCAAGGCCATCGAACGGGGGCAGTTTAACAGGGCTCCCCGGTTATTCAGTTGGTCTTCTGTCGATCAATCTGCCGATTTATGGATTACGAATAAAGTAAAATCAGCAGGCTCATCGCTGATTGAAGGGGTGTTCAACCGAAAAAAAATTTCGATTTCCATTCCGTTTACCGATGACGCCAGTATTGAAAATGCCATCCATTGCTGGGCCTATTTATTGGCTACAAATTGTCAGCCTGAAATATACAGGGATAAATTTCTGAAGATCGCCCCAGTGGCGATGCGGCTGGAGATGAAAAAAGGGATAAACGGTTGTACAATTATCAATGATTCCTATAATTCCGATACTGCATCGCTGATTAATGCCCTGGATTTTATTGGACAACAGTCGGATAACCACAAAAAAAAGTCTACGGTCATCATCTCTGATATTCTGCAATCGGGCCAAAATCCGGAAATACTTTACCGCGAAATTGCCGATTATATACAGATGCGCAGTATAGACCGTCTAATTGGTATCGGCCCGGAGATCTCCAATTTCAATGCGATTTTCAAGACTCCTGAAAAACTCTTTTTCCCCTCCTCAGATGAGTTTTTTCTCCATTTCAGGGAGGGTGATTTTGAACACGAGGTAATACTCCTAAAAGGTGCGCGTCAATTTCGTTTTGACAGAATATCGGCCCTTCTTCAGGAAAAAGCGCACCAGACAGTGATGGAGATTGATCTTGATGCGATGATCCATAATCTGAATTTTTATCGCAGAAAGCTTAGTGCCGGTACTAAAATAATGGCGATGGTTAAAGCTTTTTCCTATGGTACGGGTTCAGTCGAAATTGCAAAAATATTACAATACCAGAAGATCGATTATCTGGCAGTAGCTATTGCTGATGAGGGGATTGAACTGCGGAATAATGGGATCGAAATTCCCATTGTGGTTATGAATCCCGAGGCACACAGTTTTGATGCCATGATAGAGAACCGGCTCGAACCAAATATTTACCGGTTTGAATTGCTAGAGAAATTTGATGAGGCATTAAGACGGAATGCCGTGAACAATTTTCCGGTTCACCTGAAGGTGGATACCGGTATGAAACGGCTCGGATTCGATCAGCCCGAGGAGCTGAAACGGGTGGCTGAATATATCCTGAAGCATGACACAATGTACATCCGTTCTGTTTTCTCCCATCTTGCTGTCAGTGATGACCCTGAAAATGATCAATTTACACATCTTCAGTTTAACCGGTTCAGAAAGTACTGCGATATTATCACCAGTTCATTCAGCTACCATATTTTGCAGCATATATTGAACTCATCCGGAATAGAGCGATTTCCTGAGATGGAACTCGACATGGTAAGGCTTGGCATCGGACTGTACGGGGTAAGTCCAGTGTACCAACAGGAATTACAAAATGTAGCCACGTTAAAAACAACCATTTCACAGATCAGAAAAGTTGAAGCAGGCGAAACTATTGGGTATGGCAGAAAGGGCATTGCCGGTAAAACACTCACAATTGCCATTCTTCCAATTGGATACGCTGATGGCCTCAACCGCAGGTTAAGCAATGGAGTTGGGAAAGTATTGATCGGAAGATCGAAGGTCCCCATTACAGGCACCATATGCATGGATATGTGCATGGTCGACGTCACGGGAATTAAGGCCAGTGAAGGGGATAAAGCCATAATTTTTGGAGAGGACCTTCCCGTGAGTGAGGTCGCCTCAGTCTTAGGCACCATCTCCTATGAAATCCTCACCTCAATCGGACAAAGGGTTAAAAGAGTCTATTTTAAGGAATAAAGGGTTTATAAAAGATCTGAAAAAGTAAAATTTGGTATTAGAGGTACCGGCTCACAACGACTTTATACAGGATCTTAGGTAGGTAATGCATTCAGGCCCCTCATTAAAAAGCAAATCAAGTATACTTAGGTTTGGCACAAATCCCCATTTCTCATGAAACACCTGAATATAAGGGACCGGAAAAAACCGGGGATCATCGCCCTGCTTATGTGGCTTCGGGTGAATTGAGTAGCGAAAATCATCAATTGACTCAGGAACTCCACCCAGGGGCCAATATTCCTCCGTATATTTTATGGGTCTGGTAATATTAATTACCTTTAAAACTGTGTTTAGTATTTCAAGATTAAAATCGATCAGGTATTTCCATCTCTTCTCATGAAAATAGGGGGCAATATCATCGGAATAATATTCAAAAAAAGGTGAATTATTGTAGGCTGACGCAATTCCCCTCCAGTGCATTTGTTGCCAGTGATGATCATAAGAGAGCTGCAAATCCCTCACAGCCCCTTTGGCCCGGGGCCCATCCACCACTGGCAGAGATAACTG
>JAHEYS010000421.1 GCA_023251475.1 Prolixibacteraceae bacterium | reverse complement strand
CCGGTTGTGCAGACAGCCGGAAAGTGATAAAACAGCAAAAAAGGAAGAGGCTGGTAAATGTTGTTTTCATATTGATATAATTTCTTTTAAAAATAAAGGTCAGATTTCCGGCACTGCGGTCCTCTGTTCTTTTGTAGTGAAACCTGAAAATATTACTCAGCAGGCTTTTGCGTATTCTGCCCCTGATCTGCCTGGCTTGTTAATATTATTTTTTCATCGGGTAACCCCAATGCGGAAGCTTTTAAAATAATCGTCCCATTTACAGAAGTACTTTGGATAACCACCTGGCACATCCCGCTGAAAGCACGGCGCTCTTTACCTTTGGCAGACTCGAGGCTGATCGGGTTCCCGTTTGCTACACCAACAATTTTTCCTTCCCCTTCAATATCAAAATGGATAAGGTGATCGGCATCAGGAACCAGTGTCCCTTTGTTATCCTTGATTTTTACGGTGATGTAGGAAAGGTCTTTGCCATCTGAATGAATCGATAAGCGGTCGGCAGTCATCTCAATTTTTGCAGGATCACCCGCCGTTTTAACAACATCAGTGGTGATAAGCTTCCCGTTTTTAAAACCTTCAGCACGAAGTGTACCTGGAGTAAAGGGAACTTTCCAGTCCAGCGACAACTTCTGCCCCTGTCCCAGATCAATCACTTTATCCCATTGCTTTGATTTGTAGTTGATGTTGGTATTTGCAAATGACTGTTGTCCGATTAATTTATCGTTAAGATAAAGCTTAACCTCATCACAATTGGTATATGCAATCACATCTATCATTTGTCCCTCTTTCCAGTTCCAGTGGGGAAGGAGATGGAGTACCGGTTCTTTGGTCCATTGACTTTTATAAAAATAAAAGACATCTTTCGGGAATCCGCAAAGGTCAACAATCCCGAAGCTGGAGGATATGCACGGGTAGGGGTAGGCTGGTTCCCCGTAATAATCAAAACCTGTCCAGATAAAAAGACCTGCAACATAAGGCGTTTCCTTTACTGCCCTCCAGGTAGTTTGTGAGATCATCGTTGCGGGGCGGTCGTAATAGGTCCCGCGGTTATCATACGAAGAGCAGTGCAGATCACTGGTTGGTTTCATCGCAGAATCTGCAGGGAAATGGTAGATTCCCCTGTCGCTCAGCGATGAGGTGGTCTCGCTTGCGATAAAGAGGCCGTTGGGGTGTTTGGCCTTCTCTTCCGGATACCTTTCAACAGTGTAGTTGATGCCAATCACATCTACCTTATCTGACATAAAAGTGGTATCGGCCCGCCATACTCCGGCAAATGCGGAGGTGGTGTAACGGCTTTTATCGTACCTTTTGACAATCCCATCCAGTTCCTTTGCAATGGCCGCCCCCCCATATTTGGTGTGGTTCTTCTCCGGGATCTCATTCCCGATGCTCCAAAGAAATATGGAGGGGTGATTCCTGTCCCTGAGTACCATGTCAGATAAATCACGTTCGTGCCAATCCTTAAAGTAGATATGATAATCGTACTTCATCTTCTCCAGGTACCAGACGTCGAAGGCTTCATCCATCACCAGAAATCCCATTTTATCACATAAGTCCAGCAGATCAGGGGCTGGTGGATTATGACTTGTGCGAATGCCGTTGCAGCCCATACTTTTTAAAATTTCAAGTTGCCGGGTCAGTGCCCTTGTATTTATTGCGGTACCCAGACATCCCAGGTCATGGTGCATACAAACCCCTAAGACCTTCACGCACTTCCCGTTCACAAATAATCCGCTGTCCGGTCTGAAAACAATGGAACGGATGCCAAAGGGGGTGTAATAGGTGTCGCTGAGTTTCTTATCCTGGTAAATCTCGCTTTTCAGCTGATACAGATTGGGGTGCTCTGTGCTCCAGCGCTTAGGGAAGGGTACTTTTAAATTTGTAGTTATCTTTAGCTGACTTTGCGGTTCTATTTTCCCGGTCTGTGTCTGAAATGTTATTTTGTTCCCCTTGCCGTCAATGATTGCTGATACAATTTTTACATTTGCTTTTCCCCTGAGCTCATTGCTGATGGTCGTTTGGATCTGAACCAAAGCCTCTTTTTCAGTGACTTCAGGAGTAGTGATATAAGTTCCCCACTGGCTGACATGTACGGGTGAAGTAGTGGTGAGCCAAACGTGCCGGTAGATACCTGAACCTGAGTACCATCTTGAATTTGGCTGAAGTGAGTTGTCGACTTTCACTGCAAGAACATTCTCTCCGTCAATAATAAATGGTGTCATGTCATATTCAAAAGTGGAGTATCCAAACGGACGGTTGCCCAGCAGATGCCCGTTGATCCAGACGGTGCTGTTCATATAGACGCCATCAAACCGGATAAACCGGTGTTTTGACTGGGTGCCGGAAACTTTAAATTTTTTTTTGTACCATCCGATACCTCCCGGAAGTGAAGCACCTCCATTTGTGGCAGGATGATCAGGTTTAAAACTCCCCTCAATACTCCAGTCGTGGGGAAGGTCGAGACTGCGCCAGTGGTGATCTGAAAAGTTGACCTGCTCCGCATCAGCCACATCACCTAAATGAAACTTCCAGCCGGCATCAAAATTCTCCCTTCCGGCCGGCTGAGCAAAAAGCTGAACGTTCGCCATCACCATCACGAGAGTAAAAACAGCAATTGCTGCTTTCCCTTTTAAAATGAAGGGGAAATAATATTTAAAGAAAGAAATCAGCCGGATTGATTTGTTATCTGATAAATTCGTCATGGTTCTATACCGGGCAAATGATCAGCGCTGATCCAGTTTAAGTATCCGTATGGCATTGTCATGCAGGATCATTTGGGCAATTTTTACTGCTTCAGCTTCAGTGAAATAGCCATCCCTCACCTTTTCGGTCAGCACTTTTGTGACAACCTGTTTTGCAAATAAAAGATGACCATAGATATTCTCCACATTCCTGAAGTCGCCTCCGAATGCCATGATTTTACTTGCCGGTACTGTTTCCAGCCATTCGTGCAAATACCTTTCACTGTAGGAGGGAGAAATAATATAGAGCCAACACATGTCAAGGTAGACATTTCTGAAGTTTTTGGCTAATGAGCCATATTGACCGCCGAACGGATACCCGCCATGAAAAAGGATAAATCTCACATCCCGATATTTCAGAAACAGGTTGGCAAGGAGAGTCGGATTGGAGTTTTCGATGTAATTTCCATCACCGGCCTGGAGTCCGGTATGAATTTGCACAGGAGTATTGGTGGCTTTGGCCAGATCTAAAATCCGGTGAACCATATAATCCTGCAAAGGTTTTATTTCGCTTCCGTTGTAGGAGAGAACAGTCCCCGCAGGCAGGCTCATTATTTTATTAAAAACCGCTTCAGCCCGCTCTTTACTGACGTCTTCGAAGAAAAGGGTCCTTTCGTAGGCCGTCCCGATTTTAACGGCGACATTATCTTTATCCATTGCTTTGTGAAAAGCGACCCCCAAAGCGGTAACAAAATCGTCAAGCGTTTTAATGGGTGTGTTTTGCTGTTTGGCAACGATTCCGATTTTTTCGGCTGAGACCGCAAAGATGAACTCCCCAAACCTTTTTACATATTTGAACATGCCGGGATCTCCCAAATTGTGGTTGTCGCTGTCGGTTACTACATAATCAATACCACATTTTTCGATAAGCACATGGTTATACCAGTCCGTCTGATAGGCATTTTTGATTTTGGCGGATAATTCCTCCACCGTTTTCCCGTTCAGGTCTTTCACACCGAAAAGTTTGTCTGCGGTGAGTAACGCAGCACGGCTATATGCCGTATTGGATGTCGCTTCCCAATAGGGTTTTATCGCCGTCCATTTTTCCATCACTGTTAATGAATCGGTTAATAATTTATTGAATGCCTGTTTCGGCATCCCTGCTGAGCGGATATCATCATAGGTATAGTGTTGCAATAACAGCATAAAATCGAGTTTCCCACTTTTCATCCATCCTGCCTGGGCTTCCAGATGTTCATGTGTATCGACAATACGCATATTATCTATATAATTTCTGATACGTTGTTCATAGCCACCTTGAGGGAGTGGTTTAATTTGAATTTGTGCCTGGAGCGAAAACAGCAGGGCAACTGCAAGAGTTGTTAATGTCGTTCTTTTCATTTTCTTTACTCGCTTTAGTTAACTGGTTCTGAATTGCAAGATAACAACTTCAGAATGCAAAAAACGATCTTATTTTGTAATTTAGTCATGATAAATTGCTATTTTTCTGAACTAAAATTTACGATTAACCATCCGTTTCACCTGAAAATATTTTGTTATGAAAAAAAGATATTTCCTTTTTATTTTTATAGTTATCTGCCTGTCAGGTAATAGTATAGTTGTTCTGAGCCAGGAGCAGAAAAATAATTGGAGCGATCAGTGGGCAGGACGGATTTACCCGCCGGAACAAAAGATCGCAATTGATTCAACCAGTGGGGCAAAGCTGATTTTTGTTACTGCAAATCCCGGAAAAGACCTCAATTTTTATTTCGACTGGAACTGCTGGTTTAAGGATCAGTCGTGTATGTTTTTCACCTCTGATCGTAACGGCAAGACCGAACTCTTTGGATATGTTCCCAAAACCGGTGAGTTGATTTGTTGCAGTCCTGAGAAAAAGAATAAAAATTATTGGTTCGGAGTAGTTGATTACCAATCACATGAAGTTTATATGACTGGCAATAATTCGTTGATCGCATGGAATATAACAATTGGATTTAATGGTGATTCATCAAAGGTGGAGAAAGTAACCGTGAAGGAAAGGACCATTTCAAAAGACCCTGAAGGTAAAAAAATCAGCAGTGCATTAACTCAGAGTGGGGATTGCAAATATCTGGCAGTAGCCATATG
>JAHEYS010000420.1 GCA_023251475.1 Prolixibacteraceae bacterium | reverse complement strand
GCCTGGAGCCGGATGATTCTGAAATTTCCCCTGAAATCTGCGGGTTGATCTGAAACAATTACCAAACGGGTTTCTCTGATAATGGTTTCAATACGACGGGTAATATCACTGAACAGGAAATTAGTCAACGGATTAAATACCCTTCTCCAGAGTGAAAGTTTTCTCCCATTCGGAACAAACTTGTCGAATACAGTGATCTGGCCACCGGGTTTCAACACCCTTTCACACTCTTTCAGACAGGCAACAGGATCGGGAATTACAGCAAGGATTAAGTGGAGAATGATTTTATCTGCAAACCGGTCAGGTAAACTGAGCCGTTGACCATCCATCACCTCTGCCTTCAGGTTAAGTCCGAGTTGATCGTTCTTTTTTAAAATTTGGGTGATCATTGCGGGAGTAATATCAGTTGCGGTAATATGGTAACCGGTGGTCATAAATTCCAGATCGAGTCCTGTACCAGCTCCCACAATTAAAACCTCATCACCCTGCCGGATTCCAAGTTCGCGGATTGATTTGTCCCTCGATTTTGAGAATATACGTGCAAGAAGGTCATATCCTGGTGCATAAAGGGTATACCGGAATCTGTTCCACCCATTTGTCTGAAACACAGCAAGCGGGTTCACTGGAATAGAAGGTTAAAAATGAAAAAAGAAGTAGCTGCATTCCTTTGGAAATGACTACTGCTGCGCTTTCCCCTGTCCATTGTGATTCCTTAGTAGACTATGGCGGATACTATAGGTAAAATAAATAATCATCCCTATGGCCATCCATACAATCAATCGGAGCCAGGTATCAAATGGCAAAGAATACATCTGAATCATGCAAATTAATGCCCCGAGTACAGGGATTAGAGGAACGAGCGGAGTCTTGAATGGGCGTTTGATTTCAGGTCTTTTAACCCTTAAGAAAATAATTCCAATACAGACGATTACAAAGGCGAGTAATGTGCCGATTGATACAAGCTCCCCCAGAATATCTATGGGAAGTATCCCTGCAAGAACAAATGCAAATGAACCGGTAATTAAAGTGCTGAAATAGGGGGTTTTAAAGCGGGAATGAATTTTTGCAAAACGGGGTGGCAATAATCCATCTTTTGCCATTGCGTAAAAAATACGTGGTTGTCCAAGCATCATCACCAGAATTACCGAACTAAGACCTGCAATTGCGGCAATCTTGATAATGGGACGGAGCCAGAATAGTCCCTTACCCATTGCATCAACCCCGACTGCAATCGGATCGGCTACATTGAGAAAAGTATAGCTTACGATTCCTGTCAGTACGATGGCAACCAAAATATAAAGAACTGTTGAGATTCCAAGCGATCCAAGGATTCCAATAGGCATATCGCGCTGGGGATTTTTAGCCTCCTGCGCCGCTGTTGAGACGGCATCAAATCCGATGTACGCGAAAAATATTACGGCCGAACCCCGTAACACACCGCTCCAACCAAAGTGACCCCATGTACCTGTATTGGGGGGAATAAAAGGATGCCAGTTAGCTTTATTCACGAAGAAAAAACCGATGCCAATGAACAACAGTATCACAAACACCTTGATGATAACCATGACATTGTTGAAACCGGCAGATTCCTTGATTCCGATGACCAGCAAAATTGTGATTGCTGCAATGACAAACATTGCAGGGAGATTTAATATCGCAGTTACATGAGGCAAATGATCAACTACAATTCCAGAGGAGGTAAGCGAGGCGGCAAGCTGACT
Source organism: Prolixibacteraceae bacterium (assembly GCA_023251475.1). Classification (GTDB taxonomy): domain Bacteria; phylum Bacteroidota; class Bacteroidia; order Bacteroidales; family Prolixibacteraceae; genus JAAFHB01. The sequence continues at coordinate 3,098 of JAHEYS010000420.1, read as the reverse complement.
GGTCAGGGGTTTCCACCCAAGGTTAGGAATATCCACAAGTATCGTATGCCATGCGGCAGTAAATTGCGGCGGGATAAAAATACCAAAATCTTTCAGAAAACTAACCACATAACCCGACCAACCAACTGATACTGTAGATGCTGCAAATAAATATTCCAAAATCAAATCCCACCCGATGATCCATGCAATGAACTCTCCCAGGGTAGCGTAAGCATAGGTATATGCACTACCCGAGATAGGAATCATGGATGCAAATTCGGCGTAGCACAAACCGGCAAATAAACAGGCCATGCCAGAAATCAAAAATGAGATAACGATTCCCGGTCCTGCATACTGAGCAGCAGCCTGCCCGGTTAAAACAAAAATCCCGGCGCCTATTACGGCGCCAATACCAAGTGTTGTAAGATTTGTAGCGCTCAGCGCCCTTTTCATCGTATTGCCTTCACTGGCGTGATGCATCAGCTGCTGAATGGGTTTTGTGCTAAATAATTGATAAATACTCATTTGGTATTTTTATAAAAATTATTCCAGTTGATAACCAGCCTTTTACGCCTTACTAAATATTCTGCCCGATCGAATCTAATTTTTGATTTGTCTCCGGCTTATTTGCCCATTTACCATTTTTGGATTCACCCAGAATAATCACCTCTTTGGTCTTCTCATACTCCTTAATCGCCTGCATCATCTCATCCTTACTTTTCCGAATTATCTTTATCCCGGTCAGCGACCCTTTGTTGCGAACTTCAATATAAAAACCATCTCTATATTCTTTGGCTCTGGTTGGTGGTCTTCCCATAATTAAAAATTTATTAATCGTTGTTTTCTGCTCAGAAAATCGGACCAATCAGCCTGATTTGCTTTTCTGAGGTGAATAAAACTCCCCAAAAGCGAATATTTTATTCGCTTTTTTAAGTGTTGTTACTTATAAATTATGCAGTTCCAATTGAACTGATGTCAATCGGAACTGCATAAAATGGGAACTGCCAAATATAAAAAAAAATTCTGTTAAAAAAAATTGTTCCTTATTAAAGTTCCTTTTCGGTGAATTCTCCGATTTTTAGGTATTTTTGGTAGATTGAATTGTACTTTTGAACGTTTTCAGGAATAGGAAAATACTCCTTTTCGAATCCCTTACCCATCGCCTTCTGAGCCTCTTCAACTTTGGGATAGATACCCGCGACTACGGAGGCAAACATTGCTGCCCCAAAGGCGCAGGTCTGTTCGGTTCTTGCAACTTTTATTGGCATATTCAGCACATCTGCAAGGGTTTGCATTACAAACGGAGATTTTTTGGCCACACCGCCTAACCCAATTATCTCGCTGATTTCTACCCCTTCACGCTTAAACCTGTCAACAATCGCCTTGGATCCAAAAGCGGTCGCCTCAACCAGTGCCCTGAATATTCTGGGAGCGGATGATCCTAATTTTAAGCCGGTTATTGAGCCGGTCACCTCCTGGGTTGCATCGGGAGTCCGTCGCCCATTCATCCAGTCTACAGCAATAATTGTGGACTCTTCGATTGGAATTAACATCGCTTCCTGTGATAATTCGGGGATGATCCGGTCCAAAGTCTCCGCAATAAGTTTTTCACGCGTAACTGCGTCGATGATGGTCGATTTGGAAAGAATCTGCTCAACAGGCCATGCCACCACCTTCTTAAACCATGCGTAAATATCCCCGAATGCCGATTGTCCGGCTTCGAGACCGATATAACCAGGAATGACAGAGCCATCCACCTGACCGCATATTCCAGGGATTAGTTTATCCCCGATCTGGTCGTACGAAGCAACCATAATATCACACGTGGATGTCCCGATAGCCCGGGCCAATACATTAGGTGTGACTTCACCTCCCACAGCCCCAAAATGACAATCAAAGCCACCCACTCCAACGGCCACATCAGTTGACAATCCCAGTCTTCCGGCCCATTCAGTGGTCAGTGTACCCACCTTTACATCACTGGTATAAGTTTCGCGGTATAAATTTTCACGGTAACCACCCAGCAGCTGATCGAGTTTGGTTAGAAATTCTTCTGAAGGTAATCCTTCCCAACCCTCAAGCCACATCGATTTATGCCCTGCAGCACAACGGCTGCGAAGCACTTCTCTGGGAAGAACCACTCCCGTTAACAATGCGGGCATCCAGTCACAATGTTCAATCCATGAACAGGCGCTCTGCCGAACCTGCTCATCGGCCCGAAGCACGTGAAGGATTTTAGCCCAGACCCATTCGGATGAATAGATTCCACCTTCATACTGCGTATAATCAATCTTCCATGTTTTTGACAATTGATTAATCTCGGCTGCTTCTTTATTGGAAGTATGATCTTTCCACAATATAAACATGGCATTGGGATTTTCCTCAAAACCTGGGGTAAGTGCGAGGGGAGTCCCATGTTCGTTCACCAATACTGGAGTGCTTCCTGTTGTGTCAAACGAAATCCCGGCAATATTTTCTGATATTTCCGCCCCTGCTATGGCTAATGCTTCCTTAACGGAATATTCCATCGCCTCGATATAGTCGAGCGGATGCTGCCGGTACTGATCTTTCGATGAATCGCAGAATTTTCCGGTTGCCCAGCGGGGATATGCTTTAACTGTTGAGGCGACCTCATCACCATTCATTGCATTTACGATGATCACTCTGACGGAATCTGTCCCGTAGTCGATTCCAATTACAAAATTTTTTTTTGTCATATTCGATATTTTAATGGTTTTACAATTAAAGTACTTAAAGTGACTAAAGTACTTAAGGCACTCCAGACTTTAGTTCACTTTAGTCACTTCTTACTTTTGCCCATAATAGGCATTTGGGCCATGTTTACGCCCGAAGTGTTTTTCACTCAGTAACGGATTCATGGTAAGAAGGGGATTCACAGAATTTGCGATGAAACCCATTTTGGCGATCTCCTCCAGAACGACGCTGTTGTGAACCGCATCACCGGGCGTTTTTCCCCAGGTAAAAGGTCCGTGATTTTTCACCAAAACACCGGGTATAAAAGCTGGATTAAGATGGAGAAAACGCTCAATAATGACAGAGCCGGTCTCTTTTTCATAAGCGCCATTTACCTCATCGTACTTCATATCGCGTGTACAGGG
>JAHEYS010000157.1 GCA_023251475.1 Prolixibacteraceae bacterium | reverse complement strand
GCCTTGGATCGGCGTACGGATTATCGACAGTTACGGAATGGGTACTCAGCTGTTTTAAATATTGATCGGCATTGAGCGTCACATCGGCAAGGTCAGATCTTAACTCATTCAAAATGACATACCGGTCCACAACACTTAAAAACTTGCCATAGATTCCAATAACAGCAGCATCCGCATCGTAGACGTTACGGTACATCTGTTCAGATGATATAACAGATTTAGGCTGGATATCGAACGTTTTACTGCAGGAAATTATACTGAGCGATAGCACTACCGATGAAATACTCAGAAATTGGGTAACTATTTTTCTTTTCATAATAAATTCATTGTTTTAAATAACGCTGTCAGATACTATAATCCAATCCGAACACCTAATTGTACAGACCTGAATTGCGGTTCCATTCCCATATCTATCCCTTTGGAGAAGATGGTTTCTGCAGCACTGAATTCGGGGTCGTATCCTAAATATTTGGTGAGTGTAACCAGGTTGTTTCCGGTGGCATACAGTTTTAAATATTTGATAAGTCCTGGTTTTATCTCAAAATCATAGGTTAATGACAGGGTTCTGAGACGGATATATGAGCCGTCTTCAATCCATCTGTCAGAGAAACGGGCATTGCCGGAGGGATCTCCCCAGACTGCCCTTGGAACTGTGGTAACCTGACCGTTCGCCCTCCACCTGTTGATTACAATGGGTGTCTGATTATAGGCACCTGCCATCGATTCAAGGAGTGAACGTGTGTAGTTAAAGATGTCATTCCCTTTGCTGAAAGTGATTAAAGCGTCGAACGAAAGCCTCTTCCATGAGATGACATTGCTGATGGCGCCTGTGAAATCGGCATTTGGGTCTCCAATGACCTGCATATCTTTCTGATCAATAATTTTATCTCCGCTGAAATCCTGGAATCGGATGTCACCACCCTGGAAAGGTGTTAAGTTCCCGTTTGCATTTCTGTTTGACAGACCTGCAGTTGTCGCTTCGTCAGATGAAGCATAAACACCGTTTGTTTTGTAACCGTAAAATAGATTGGCTGCTTTTCCAACTTCCGTTAAAATTGATGCGCCACCAAAGCTGCTGATCATCTTGCCATCGGGTATTTTAGTTACCTTGTTTTTTGCAGTACTCATATTCAGGCCAATGTCCCATTTTACCGCTTTGTTTATTAGCCTTCCCTGTATGGAGAGATCAATCCCTTTGGTTTGCATCGCGCCACTGTTTGTGATGACATATGAAAATCCGGAAGCCGAATTTACGGGTTCAAATGTGATCATATCTGTGGTCTTATTGCTGAAAACATCAAGGCTGAAGCTAAGCCGTTCGTTAAAAAGGGAGAAATCAATACCAGAGTTTAGTTTGGCGACCGTTTCCCACTTCAGACCCGGATTGCCGATATTTCCCCTGACAAGCCCTTCCATCCCCAACAGGTTTTGAGAAACGTAATATTGTCTTGCGGTATAATTTCCAATGTCATCATTTCCGGTTAAACCATAGCTAACTCTTAATTTTAAGAGATCAATAAAATGAACGCCTGACATAAATTTCTCGGAGGAAATCAGCCAGCCGGCAGCTACTGAGGGGAGAAATGCAAGTTTATTTCCACCAATGGTCAGCGCCATGGCATCAGATGCTTGCTTACCAAATCTTGAAGAACCATCAATTGCAGCATTAAATGAGAATAAATACCTGCTGTGTAATTTGTAGTCCGCGTTGCCATACATGTTCAGCCAGTTCCAGTCGCCAATATCACCCCCCACTTTTCTCAGGGAATTTGAGCCGTTGCCAACACTTACAAAGTTGTCGGTTGCTGAATTGTACCCCAAACCATAATCCGACTGACTACTGCTGCTGTTATATCTTGCACCGATATTGGCTGAGAAATCATGAATATAATTGAATGTCTTTCGATAAGAGATCCTGGTATCATTGTAAAGTGAAAAGAGCCGCTGAACATTGCTTCCTGATCGGTTGTTCGCAATGGCCAGACTTAAGGTGTCATGGGTAATACCGATGCTGGGAACAAAGATGTTTTCGCGTACTTTATCAAAGGTTAATCCTATTATTGTGTTGATATTTATGTCTTTAGTTAATTCATACGTCAGTCCGAACGAACCGGAAAAGCGATAATTTTTATTAATATCCTTTACCTTTTGAATGGCAACGGCAGGATTACTTATCCCAAAGATATCGGTGTCTGCAAGATTTGGAGATTGAGAGCCATCATCACCCAACTGATATACAGGAAGGAAGGGGGCCTTTATTAACCCAAGGAAGATTGGATTGGTTTTGGCATTCAAACCCTGGTCTTTGAGTGTTTGCTCACTGCTGGTATAGGCAAGGTTGGCACTGGCTGTTAATTTAGCGGATAACTTGAAATTTGCGTTAAACCGCATAAAATAACGGGTCAGCCCGGTATTAGTGGTGATCCCTTTATTGGTGGTGTACCCAAGTGAAAGTGCGTAGGTGGCAATATCGTCACCCCCGGTAACTTTTAGATGATAATTCTGGTTAAAGCTGTTGCTCATCACCTTATCCTGCCAGTTAGTCTGGTTGTGATAACGGTAATAATCAGCATTGGATTTATTATCATTCATAAATGGCAATGACTGGATCAGGTCATCTGAAAGTCCTGTGGTCTTTGCAATATCCGACAAATAGGTACGGTAATCACCAGCATTCATGACGGGAATCTGTTTCCCCACTGAATTGAAGCCCCCATAAACGGCAAAGTCAATTTTAGTGGCCACATCCCTGGCCTGACCTGTTGTGATCAGGACAACTCCGTTACCGCCCCGGGTTCCGTATATTGAAGCGCCATCCTTTATGACAGTAACATTGTCAATATCTTTGATGTCAATGTCGGCTAATGGATTTGTCGTATGCCCGGTAATCAGGGAGTTTCCATAGGAATTGACATCATAAATTACGCCGTCGACAACATATAACGGCTGGTTTGCAGCGTGTAATGAATTAAATCCCCGAAGGAATAAATCGGCTCCAATTGAGGGGGTTCCCGAACGTCTGACAGCATTGAGCCCTGACACTCTTCCCTGAAGATAGGAATCAGGCGTTTCCGTAGCCCGTTCCCAATTGCCTGTGGTATTGAATGTTGTCACCGAATGGGCGATCTGGTTTAAAGGTGCATTTCCGTAAGGCATACGCGCTTCATCATAAACGGACTGGAACGAATCTTCGAACAGATCGACATTGACAGTTAATTCACCTTTCAGAGGAACCTCTCTTTCCTGATAACCAGGTCCGGAAACTCTTAAAGCTGTGCTTTTATCGGGGACAGAGATGGTAAAGAAGCCTTTATCATCAGTTAATGAGGCGGAATATCCTTTTGCACTGATATTTATTCCGGGCAGGGGTTTTCCTGTAGAGGCCTCTTTCACGGTTCCCGTCACCTTGAATCCATCCTTTTTTTGTTTGGGTACAACGGTTGCTGTTTTTTCGGCGGAGTTATTCTGAGCAGTTGAATAAATAGTTGAGAATGCAATAATCAGGCTCATTAATAGGAATCTCTTTGCCGCTTTTGTAAACATGTGCATATAATTGAGTTTAGTTGGAAGCATTTCCTTAATTTATTACAGGTACCATTTTTATATAATCAAGAACAAGTGAATTTGTCCCGTTTGCTGTTGTTGTAGCGCCAACCAGGAAGGTATCCAATATTCCATAGCTACCCACGGTATAATCTCCCAAATAAACCTCATTGTAATTCAAGATATCCACTTGTTTATATGGAAATGCAGGTAATAAAGCTGTAGTCCCAAATGCAAGACGCTGTGAAAACATTACGGGAACTGCCGGTGCCACGGCCGTGGTGTTAAAATCCCTGACCGCTACCCAATAAACCTTGTATGTTAAGGTGTTTAGGGTGGGCTGGTATTTGATCCAATAGGAAGCTACCAGTGTATTGTAAAAGTAGATTTCGCTGAAGTCAACATTGGTAAATGGATTTCTCCGGGTAATGGTACTCCTGGTTCCGTTACTTCCATAATTACTGACATAGTACTCCCCCTGAATAATCACCGGCTTTATCTTGCGCGACATGGGATAATCGATCCGGTTCATCACCAGTACTACCCCATTGCTTACCTTATGGCTTTCCAGAATTGCACCCTTATCCAAATGAATTCTTGTGCTGTCATTCGATGTTAAGGTATCGGGCAAAGTTGCAGCAGTATAATCGCCTTTAAAAGCTAAATCCTTGACCACATTCCAGTTGGTAATACTATCTGATACAAAGGTATTCCGTTCAGGAGTTGCCAAAGGATTATTCACGGTAAAATATTTGGCGAGTTTTTCTTTTTCTGCAGTAAATGCTGCGTCGGTCAGTATTACAAAGGTGTATTTTACATCCTCATTACTGATATCTGCCGCTCTTTGAAGGAAATAGTTTCTTGGGAAATAGCCTGAACCCTCTTTCAGAATTGGTCTGCCTGTCTTTGGATCAATTCCGATTACTTCTGCCCTTGATGAATCGCGATACACATAATTGAGTGATTTAAGAAATGTTTGCTGAAGCGAAATCATCGAATTATTCAGGTATTCCCAGCTGTTCAATTTTGGGAGAATGGCTAAATCAATTGTATGCAAAACCCCGTTTCCAACGTACCGGTCGGCGACAGTAATATTTGCTTCCTCAAATTTGGTCTTTGTAAATGTAATGTTCTTGCCATTCAAGGTTCTGATCATCAGCGATGGGTTTGGCATATTGGTAAAGTACGACTGATTTGAGATATGATTGGCGACAAATGGCTTCAGTTTTGCTGTGTCATTCACAATGGCAGGATCCAGATTCTGAAGAGCCAGGTTTGTTGGTGCCCAGATCGTGAATGTTTTGGAGGAGGCTACCACCTGATCATACCCGGTTTTAGTCAGATATTCTGCAAATTTGCTCAGATCCGGATTTTTTGTGATTTGCCCCAGTAAATTTTCCGTAAGAATCGGATCCTGAATTTTGATATGATCTTCCCATTTATCCTTACAGCCTGTAATAAACAAACCAATGAATAGTGACAGGAAGATGATAGACTGATTTTTATAAGCGATCATTTTTCTACTTCTTAATTATGAATACTTTGATAATTTCTCAGCCGCAGCACCTTCGTACTGCAGTTGAGTAAATTTCTGAATTTATGGTTTTGGTATTAAGGTGCCATCAGGTTTGAATCTTGGATAGACCTGATCATCGTTGATCGGAATAAACTGTACAAGATCCAGGTTGTTATTATTTTGCGATCCGGTGATGTTCTGGATCCGGAAAATATGACGATCAGTTGTTTTGATATCGATCACCCCTAATAATCTTGCTCCAAATGTTGTACTGGCATTTTCGGTGTACTGTTTCCACCCCTGAGCTTCAAGTTCTGCATCGGTTCCTACCGGTCGGGTAACGGTAAATTCCAGCAATTTCGGGAGTGCCACACCATCAATAAGGATCTGATTGACATTTAAAGAACTTCCTGATTGTTTCTGCCACCTGTATCCGGCCCAGACCTTGTATTTCCCGCGTACAATCAAAGGTGTCTTAAACTCATACCAGGCAGGTCGGTTTGGACCACCGATTGGGAGGATGAGTAAATCGCTGTATAAAGCGTAGTTGGTAATTGAACTTGCAGGACTCCATGAATATTGGGGGCCAAAAGCCAGTTTGGTGAGTTCCCAGTTGATGTCTGCAATTGGATTTCCGGCTGTAAGATCAAAAGTCTTGATTGTGGTTGATTTTCTGAATATGGCAGTTTGTTTTCTCATTTCAGGAAAGTCGGCCACATCCCAATCTACACGGACCGGTTTACGAATTTTAAGCATATAATGTTGATTAGCACTGTGCAATACCCCGTTATTCGCGGAATTATCACTTGCAGTTCTGTTAATCGGGGCGCCGGGCTCATGAATTCCAAGAAAAGTCACATCATTGATCAGGATGGTTGTTCCGCTAAGTGTGGTAGAGATAATTTCAAGAGGGGCCAGCGTGGTCTGCGACTGTGAAGATGCGATATCTGCCAGGTACTTCGCTTCATAGAGAATATGATAGTCGGCATACAGGTGCAAGCTATCGGTGATTTTTTTCGGATCGCCGTCGGTACTGTACCTCGCCTTTAAATCTGCATAGCTATTGAATCCTGCCGCTTTTAGTACAGAATCTGATTCGGCTAATACTGTGAGAAATTTGCGCCTCATATCAGGGTTATTGGCCGGCAGTACATTCAGTGAATCATACAATCCTGTCTCTTTCAGTACCCTGGTAAAAATCGTGTATTTAGGATCGCTCTCAACCATCTGTGCAACACTGAACTTTGCGGGCTGCAATACGTGGTCTATGGTGTGGATAATTCCATTACCCACTGTTATATCGCTCTGAATAATATTTGCCTGTCTGTTGATGACAATTTTTGTCACACCATCGGTGTTCTTTGCTCCTGTGATCAGGTACTGACCATACATGGTGAGCGAAGGTAGTTTGCCGTCAGTAAAAGTATTTGAGCGCAGGGTGTCAGATAGGAGATGGAATCTAACCAAATCTTTAAGTTCTGCTGCGTCTATCTGGTCGATGGTCGTTTTCCCTTTTTCGGTAAGATATGCTTTTATTGCATCGTTAGTCGGGGCAAAGAGGGTATAAGCGCCATAAGCGTTGAGGTAACTTGCCGTACCGGTCAGATCCAGAATTTTCCGGAATTCGGAAAGACTCTCCGGATATTTCTCCAGATACGAGGTAATGTTAGTGTCGCTCGTTGTTACGTAAACAAGCGCCTCATTTTTGCATTCCCATATTCCAATCAGCAGCGTGAAACCTGCCACGATGCCAATAAGTCTGTTTTTTGTCGAAATTTTATTCATTTTTTTGTATTAAAGACGTTTGGATTACTGGTAAAAAGGGTTTTGCACTAAATTCTTGTCTGTCTGTAGTTCATACAGATTAATAGGGAGATAATGACTGCGAACATCTTTATATTTGTTCAGGATATACTGCTGTCTGTCGGGGGGAGCGCTTTTGGTCACAACATCAATTAAAAATTGAATATGTGCATAGTTATTGCGCTTTGAGTTTCGCAGAATATCATACCACCGCTTCCCTTCAAAAGCAAATTCCCGGGCTCTCTCATCCATGATATAATCAGAGACCTCCGTTGGTGAAAGTGGATCAGGCGCCTTTTCGGTTGCAACCAATGCATTTGCACGATTTCTGATCACCTTAACCAGATCGAGCGCCTCCTGTCCCTTGCTTGTCCATGCGAGCGCTTCGGCTTTCATTAATAAAATATCGGCATAACGGTAAACGAACCAATGTGCATAGGATGAAGTGGCTGTCCTGGCACTGCCTGTATTGTTGGCGCCTGCATATTTCCAGATCATTCCGTCGCTGGCCCTCACAGAGGCAAGGTCACCGCGAATGTCTTTGTTTTTATCGTCAAGATAATCAACGGTATAAATTTCGTCCATTACAATTCCGGAGGCCAGAAATTGTCGCGTTGTATTAATAAGAAATGCATAAAAAGTATTGACCTGTTGATTATCGAATTGGAACTCGAAAATACTCTCGTTGGAATTCCCGTTATAAAACACAGTATTAAACCATTGGGTATTGACAGTTCCATCCGTATTTTGCCCAGCGATCAGTCCAAATTTGCCGGATCCGATCACCTTGTTGCAGGCTGCGATACATTCGTCATATTTTTCCATCCAGAGGTAAACATCCGCCTGAATTGCATTGGCCGTGTATTTGGTTATCCGCCCTTTGTCATAGCTTTGAACATTATAGGAAGTAACTGCATTGGTCTCCGCAAAGGTCAGATCTGTAATAATCTGATTGTAGATCTCCTCCTTAGTGCTTTTTGCAATCTGGTCCAGTTGACTGTCACTCGAGGTTGACTTGATCTGCAGGGGCACTTCTCCAAATGTTCTTAACAGATAAAAATACATCAGTCCCCTTAAAGCATGCGCTTCTGCCAGGTAGGCATTCAGGTCGGTCACGGTTAACGTTTTGTCGGAAACCAAAACCTGAGGTGCAAAATCGATAACAGTATTGCAATAATTAATCGTCTTGTAAATAATCCGCCAGCTTGTTATGCTGTTTGATGCGGAGATATTCCCGTTCATGATATCGGTCTGTTCACTGGTCGATTTTACCGTAGAGGTCACCATATCGCCTCTGATCTCACCCCAAATAAAAAGTGTCTGGGCGAGCGATCCGGAGGTGGAGGTAATGGTGGTAGAGGTGGAGGATACCAGGAGTGAGGCATAACATCCGATTACTGCCGATTTAATATCTTCCTTGGTCTTCCAGAAGTTTTGTCGAATAATTCCATCCTCCGGTTTTAATTCAAGCCATTTATCACAGGAGGTAGTTAACATTACCACAAACAGGAGTAAGGTTAAATATTTTAATTTTTGAATCATCTGTACTGAAATTTATTTAAAGAATGATTAAAATCCAACAGTTATACCAAGTAAAATAGTTTTTCCAGGAGGAGTCATGGAGTAATCCACATTGTATGAAAGCGGATTGTTGTCACCCCTGGTCGATACATCGGGATCCTGACCCGTATATTTTGTCCAGGTAAAGAGGTTCTCTGCAGTGATATAGAAACTTGCCGTTTTCAGTTTAATCTGTTTCAAAACAGCAGGAGTGAAATTATATCTCAGGGTAACAGACCTAAGTCTGACGAAGGAGGCGTCTTCCACATAACGGTCGGATCCCAGCCAGTTATAGCCGCTGTTATACAATGCTCTTGGCATATCGGTCACATCGCCCGGATTGCGCCACCTGCTGAGGACTGCCGTGCTCTGATTATTGAAATTATACATGTTGGTTGTGGTCATTTTAGTTCCATTAATCAATTGATATCCCCAGCGGTAATTAAAGAACGCTGAAAGCTTCAGATTATTTTTGAAAGTGATACTCGGACCGAAGCCTCCTGTAAATTTGGGTATTCCATTACCAAGATATACAATGTCTTTATAGTCGATATTCCCGTCATGATTGATGTCATCATACATTGAATCACCTGGTTTAAATTGATAATCGGTAGCCGGATAATTAAAGCGCATCTGTATAATCTGCCCGTTGGGGCCGATGATCTGTTTCCCGTCGGCATCACGTGCTATTGTTGCATCGGCATCCTTGTAAACCCCTGTAAACTTAAAGCCGTAATAGGATCCAAATGGATTTCCAACCTGGAGAAATGTTTGGTAAACCCCGTTTTTGTCGATTTTCACCCCATTGGTTTTAGGATAAAATTCGGAGACAGAACGGAGTGTGTTAATATTTTTGGAAATATTAAAATCAAAACCAATCGTCCATTTTTTAGTCTTCAGAGGTATGGTATTGATCCCTACTTCCCAACCCTGATTATCCATGGTTCCGACATTCATCGAAACGGCATCAAATCCGGTGAAAGAGGAAATCTGGAGGTTGTTATAAAACATATCCCTTGTTGTATTTTGGTATACCTCAGCATCTACCCGTACACGGTTGTCCAGAATTCCAAGGTTAAAACCTAAGTTTTTACCAATTAAAGTCTCCCATTTAAGGTTTGATAGTTCCATATTTGAGGGATAAACCCCTGACATGCCCAGATAAGAATAGTTATAGGGCTGGTAGAAATTGTAGAAGGAGTAGTTGGTGCCCGGTACATTGCCACTGTGGCCGTAGCTGGCGCGAATACTTAACTCGTCGAGGAATTTCACCTCCTTTAAGAATGGTTCACCCGAAATACGCCATCTGGAAGAGATCGATGGGAACATTCCATAGCGATTGTTGGGGCCAAACCTGGAATTGCCATCCCCTCTGATGCCCACATTAATTAGGTAACGGTCCAAATAGCCGTACTGAGCTGAAAGTAATGCCCCTACAGAACGGTACTGGCTTGAAACAGAGGATAAACCTAAGTCAGAGTTTTGGGTCCTTGATGGATTGGACGGATCCTGAAGAATGTCTGAGGCCGTATTGGTTGTGGCAACATTATGGGATACCGACCGGGTATCGTTTGACTGTAAAGAGAGCAGCGCCTGAAAGGTATGTCCTTCCTTTAGTTTGGGGATGTAGATAAGATTTGTTTTTGACTGAATATTAAAGCCATCGCCATCACTATCGGTTGCGCGGTTAACCGAAGTCTCATTTGTTGGTCGTCCGGTTGCGATCTGAGGTAAAAATGTTTGTGTTTTGGAATTATTAATATCAAACTGAACATCAAAAGTTGCGGTCAATACCGAATTTGGGATCAGTGAGTACTGAAGTTGAAATTTAGGGGTAATTCTTTCTCCCAACTGATGATTAATTCCCACCAGCGCCATAGCAACCGGATTATAGGTTGTGGCATATTGTCCCTGAATATTTGAGGCCGGAGAAAAATAGTTTGGCGTAAGATTCCCGTATTCATCGTATTGATAAATACTCATATTTGGCATTTTGTTATAGGCAACATTTCTGATTGAACTGGTATAGTTAAAATCAGTGACAACATGGGTATAAGTGATATCCGTCTTAAAATGGATCCGGCTCGAAACCTCATAATCCAGGTTGATTTTGGTTGTTATCCTGTCCAGACCGGTACCAACAGTAGTCCCTTTCTGATTTAAGTAGCCGACTGATGCATAATATCTTGCCTTTTCTCCACCACCCTGAACTGAAATATTATGATCCTGCGAATAACCAATCTGTGTGATTGCATCAATCCAGTTTGAATTTCCTGAGTAATTGTAATAATTTAAAGGATCGTTTTGGTCATAGGCAAACTCCTTATTAGCGGTAATATCCAACGGCAATCCATCGCGGTTCATCACCATTTCGGGTATCAGGGTCGAATATTGGTCTCCGTTTAAAAGCGGAATAGCATTGGGCTGTTTTGAAAATGAACCTTTCACATTATAGGTAATTGTCGGTTTCCCGATCGAACCACGTTTGGTGTTAATGATCAGAACCCCATTGGCAGCCCTTGATCCCCATACCGCAGTTGAAGCGGCATCTTTTAACACGGTAATGTCCTTAATATCTGTAGGTGCAATATTTAATAGCTGCGCATACCCCTGTTCATCGGCTGTTCCAAAATTGAAGTCTGAAGGGATTTGTGTTTCATAGGGCATCCCATCTACCACAATCAGCGGATTTGCAGATCCGTTGATTGAAGCCGTTCCGCGGATACGGATTGACATTCCGGCTCCGGGATCTCCGGTTGTTGTACCTACATCCACTCCCGACAATCGGCCGGATAATGCCTGATCAATTGAACTGGCTCCAACTTCCTGAACCTCTTTGGCCTCCATGGTGGAAGTTGCAATTGTGGAGCTTCGGGCCGCGACATTCATCCCCGTTCCGTTATTGGTAGGGGCTTTCGAAGTGATCACAAACTCAGACAATTCGCTGGTGATGGGTTCGAGATCAATGTTAAAGGTTGTTCTGGACTTAATGGGCTGAATAATTGTTTTATAACCTAAAAAAGAGAAGGAGATCAGATTCGCGGTATTTGAAATCTTGATGGCAAAATTACCATCAATGTCAGTAGCCACACCCGTGATAAAACGCATGTCCTTATCACGTTCAACAACTGAACCTCCAATAATCGCTTTTTTGTCCGTTTTGTCAATCACCCTTCCCCTAATGGTAATCTTATCTGTTGGTTTCTGCCCGTAAAGTGTATTGCAGTACAGCATTACTAAAGCCATGAGGCAGTAAACTATTTTGGTTGAAATCGGTTTCATATGCCTTAGTAGTTGTATTTTAAGTAATTGTCAATAGAATGGATCACGGCGCGGTTCGAAAGGTTATTACTCTTCGATAAAATTATTTTGGCACTTTTGTTAAATGCATCTCTGAGCTCCATGTTGTTGAGCTGATTGATGACCGTAATAAAAGTGGGATCTCCCGCTGAATTCGGTAACAATGTGGCAAATGCCCCCTCTTTTTTCCCATCGGGCACTACCGTATTTTTATTTAGGATATGGTAAGTCAGAAACCTTACCACTAAATCCCTGTCGGCAGGAACAGTTGAATTAAACGTAGGCACACCTGTCGCTTTAACCCCAGGGAGGAGTCCGGCTTTTACCGCTTCTACAATCGCTGCATTGGTAGGAATTAATATGGTATAAAAATTACCTGATACAGTTCCAACGATGGCCTTATTAGTGTTATCCCAGATAGGAGACGCGATCAGGTAACTGTTAAAAAATCCAAATGAAGTGGGATCTGCAAGGGCTAAAGCATTTATATGAAATCCAATGCCGTTAGTTGTGAAGGTCAATAGTCCTCCGGTCGATGTTTTTCCTGTCGGTATTTCCTCGTGTGTGTAATAAACTGTTCCATTGATGGTCGTTTTGGCGCTGTCTCTTACAAGGTAATTTCCATTGTCAATGTTCCCGCTGGCGTATAGCTTATTGGCGTCATATTTCATATACTCCCCATTGTACATTTCAATAATTCCTTGTCCAGAAAGATCGGTAAGATCAGTATTAGGCTGAGTGACAGATGTCTGAAGAATTCTGTAGAGCCGGTCCCTCGCATTGGTGGTGTAATCCGTGGCAACTCCCGGAGCGGTGTATGACCATGCATTGCGTTGAGTGCTGAAGTCGTAATAGGCCGCTCTGATTGAAGCATCAGGCATCATGAACATGGTGTATTTTACATTCGGATTGATGATCGAATATTTTAATTCGGCATTTAGCGCTTTTGTCATCAGCAAATAGCGGGGATCAAGATAGGGTTTGGAATAGACCGTTCTGAAAACATTCGCCTCCTGCACCTTATTGGTTCCGTAAAAAATGCCGTTGCTTAATAATTTTTTATCGGTAATGTTCCCTGTTGTGATGGTGGGTACTTCACTCTGAAAATTGACCGAATTGGCAAACCTGTTCGGCCAAACCGGGGTTGTCCACATATGGGAATTAATAAAGTCATTTAAAATTTCGGGCGGAGCAGCATCAAAGGAGCCAAAATTTGAGAGTAAATTTTTGGTATAAATATTTAATTCCGCATTTGTGGGTACCATTAGTGTGTATCCACCAGTTTGTGCGTCAGTTCCGCCACTGAGGTAGTTCTCGTTATTTGGTGAAAATGCTAAGGCCGAGATGTAGAGTTTAACAAAAACCGAATCTGTAGAACCGGTTAGTACCTGATACCTGTGGGTCAGATCCGCATTCGAAATATAGGAAGACAATTTTTTTAACAATAGCCTGAAATCATTATAATTTGGGTTTGATGCGAGGTACTGTTCAATACTTGGTAAGGGAGTGACGACTTTGTCAATCTCCTGGATCATCCCATTCTCAGCTACAATATCTGCATTTACAACATTGGCGTCAGCCACATTAAACCCGGAATAAGTTGAATTCGGGTAAAAGAAATTGTAATCAGATGCCGTTAAACCTTTGTAATCCATGAAATTCTTGGTGAAATATGGGATATACTTATTGTTGTTGTCACCATTAACATAAAAGCCGTTTCGGTTGGAAGCGACAATTTTTCTCGTCTCTCCGCTTTCGGTCTGGACAAAATCGTAATAGGCAGTTTTCCTTTTATAGGCCTGATTCGGTATTACTCCTGCGGTAGATTGATAACTGGATAGCTGCTCTTTTCTGAAAGCATTATACACCAGTGAGTAAGAGACAATCTTACGTGATGTAACCGAATCGATTGCCGCAACTCCGCTAATCCCTTTTTCGGTAAAATACTTCTGAAACGCAGCATCATTGGGGGCAAAAAAGGTCCAGTACCCTGCATTACCAAGAATTTCCTTATATCCTGCTTTATCGATACAGGCTAAAAGGCTGGTAAAGTTTTTTCTGGCTTCCAGCTGCTGATAAATTGGTTGAGCCAAATTATCCGGACGTGCATAATACGCTTCAAACTCTTTCTTGACACATCCTGTCAGAAAAAGCAGCAACAATAAGAATACCGGGGGAATTCGTAAGATTCTATTCATAATTGTTTAGTTTCTCAGATTGTTCGTAATAAATCAAGCTGAATTAAGTTTTAAAATTTACTATATTGGTGTTACTCTCTACTTAAGTCTGGTCTGCAAAATTCAGGGGAATCCAACGCAGAAATTATTCCTTGGATGTCGTGTGAATTTGGCGATGAAACTGCGGATAATTATCCGGTCAGGGAAATTAAAAGTATTAGTTACGGTTATTTTTTTAGTTTCTTGACCTGACAAATTTACTTCATCCAATACCAGGAAGGTTGATTTAAAGTATCAAAAGTAGGGGCTGGATTTCCCGCGAAGGGCAAATAAATCCCAGAAAGCGGGTCTGAGAATACCATCGTTATCTGGGGGTGAAGGCTATATTCTGTATTTCAGCAAATTAGCTAAAAACGCAAAACCGGCGTATTTTAAGGCGGATAATTGCCGGAATAGTGTTGGGATGTTTGGTCGTAGTGGCAAATGAAGTGTATTTGAAACTTTTCTGACCGGTGCCGGGTTATTCCAGTAGTCTGACCTCTTCACTGTAATCAAACTGCAAATCCTCGTGAAGTGAAGCGATTGTCTTTTTGATCCTTTGCAGCTGGCGCTGATAGGTGTTTTTAATCGTTATATTGTGGCGGAATGGCGCCTCTTTCCTGAATCTCTGGCAGAAATAGATCAGTAATTCAACCTCCGTTCTCTTTTGGCCTGAATACCGGATCCGCTGGTTGGTAAATGCAAGTGTTTTACGAATCCCCTTTTTCGCAAGATAAGGTGTGGCATGACTGATTTCCCGAAAATGGAGGTCAATTTCGGATTTTACATTCCGGATATACCCCGGTTCATCATCCGCATCGAAGAGGAGGTAGGAGAGGAGTTCCTTGTTCTCTTTTTTATAACGTGCCAACCTAAGACACAAATCGGGTAAAAGGGCGGAAGGGACATTCCCCAGTGCTCGTCGCAATTCGGGTATCGAAGCTTTAGTCATCGGTTAAACCTGGTTTTCCGGAGTGGCGTCAATAAATATTCGAGTCCATTCAGTTTGATTTCGTAGATTGTCTGCAATAAAATTCCCAGTCTCCCTTGCGGAAAACCTTTCTGCTCGAACCATTCAAGGTACGAAACGGGCAGATCACACAAAAAGGTCCCCTTATATCTTCCGAAAGGCATCTGTATTTGTGTCAGCTGAATTAACAGGCTGGGATCGGGGCTCATAGGTGTTTATACCTCCCCTTTAAAAAAATACCCGGCCTCCTCAACCATTTCTTTTACTCTCTTCTGATCTATTTCGTCGCCCGACACCTTTACCTGACCGCTGGCTGGATCAGCAGTCACATTCTCAACTCCGGCAATGGTTTGAATGCTTTTCTCAACACGGGCTTTGCAGTGGTTACACGTCATCCCCTCAACCAAATAAATTTTGCTGGTCATCATATTTGTCTTTAATATTATTTTTATTCCTAATAATTTTCAAATATAATGCTAATTGAATTAG
>JAHEYS010000156.1 GCA_023251475.1 Prolixibacteraceae bacterium | reverse complement strand
TGAGTATTTAAAACTTAATGATGAAGAAATCCGGCCATCTTCGTGTTTTTATCCCCTTTCTGTGCCTCGTGTTTTTCCCGTTATTTGGTGTTTCGCAAACTGCAAGGATGAGCAGATTAACCGATAAGACCAAGGTCCGGCTTAAAAAAATGGATCAGCTGGTGCCTGGATGGTCGCATGTGGGGCGAATACGGTTCGATTCCTTGTCGTTTCATTCGGAAGATAATCGGATCCAGGTTTTTTTTACCAATCCGCTCTCCTATGTACCGGTAAGGGAGAAAGAAGTTGTCGATGTTGAAAAGGGAGTCAGGAAAACACTTGGGCGGAAATTCAGAAAGTATAGCATTGATGTATATACCGATCACCATTTATTGAAAGAGTTGATTCCAAATGTACTCAGGAAAACAATTCCGGTCGATCGCAACAGAATTTCAGGCGCCAAACCTTACAGAATTCCCGTTGTTTACCGGATCGGGACCGAAAAACCCGTTTCAGGGTTATACAATAATAATATCGCATTGTGGGACGGTCATGGATGGTATTACGAGTCTAAGCTCGACCGGTGGGAGTGGCAGCGTGCCCGCCTGTTTGGGACAGTTGAGGATATGGGGACGATGGGCTTTGTATTGCCTTATCTTGTTCCGATGCTGGAGAACAGTGGCGCCAATGTTTTCCTTCCCCGTGAGCGGGACTGGCAGTCACAGGAGGTGCTGGTTGATAATGACCGGTCATCTGCAAGCTCGGAGATGAAACTGCCGGAAGGGATAAAGGCAGAAAGGATTTCATCAGGATTTTTACTAAAAGATACTTTAATTGGGGACGTAAATCCATTTCAGTCGGGGACTTCACTATTGATCCGGAATTCAAATATTCAAGGGAAGGTTATTCAGTATCTCCCTTCATTTGAGACAAAGGGGAGATATTCGGTATCTGTTTCTTACAGGAGTGACAGTGCGGCTTCTTCTGAAGTATGTTATACCGTATATCATGCAGGCGGCAGGAGCGAATTTCTGGTCAACCAAAAGATTGGCGGGGGTACGTGGATCTACCTTGGAACTTTTGATTTTAATGCCGGCAAAAATCCTGAAAATGGAATGGTCACCCTGAATTGTAAGAGTGATGCCCCGGGATTGATCTCTGCTGATGCCGTTAAATTTGGTGGCGGAATGGGAAATGTTGCCCGGAGGCCGGCAGTGGAAACTGTTGCTAATAAAAAATCTGTGGCTGAGAGAACTACAGAACCTCAGCCCGACAAAAATAATCCCAACCTTTTTGATTATAAGTTAAGTGGTAAGTCCCGGTACCTGGAGGCTGCCCGTTATTATCTCCAGGGGGCCGGTTTCCCTGATACCCTTATCTATAATCTTAATAAGGATAAAAACGACTATAATGATGATTATCAGTCGCGCGGCGAATGGGTCAATTATTTGCTTGGACATCCCAACGGACCCACGAATCATCGTAATATTACAGGATTAGGGATCCCTGTTGATCTGGCTTTTGCCTTTCATACCGATGCCGGGATTACACCAGATGATTCAATTATAGGGACATTGGGGATTTATAGTACGATGTCAGACAAGGGTTTTTTCCCGAACGGAATCTCCAGGATGGCAAGTCGCGATCTTGCCGATATAATTCAGACACAATTGGTACAGGATATCCGCCGGCTTTTTAATCCGGACTGGACGCGACGGGGACTGTGGGACAAACCCTATTCCGAAGCATGGAGGCCAAACGTTCCAACGATGTTGCTTGAACTCTTATCGCATCAGAATATAGCCGATATGAGATTTGGTCTGGATCCCCGGTTCCGTTTTGCTGTTGGACGTGCAATTTACAAGGGGATGCTGAAATTTCAGTCCTGGCAGGAAAACAGAAACTTCGTAGTTCAGCCTTTGCCTGTTGATCATTTTGTGATTAAAAATGTGGGTGATAAACGGATTAGATTAAGCTGGAGCGCTGTAGATGACCCGCTTGAGCCAGACGCCAAACCCTCAAAGTACAAGGTTTACAGCAGGTTGGATAATACGGGTTTTGACAATGGCGTGGTGGTAAATGATACGGTATTTAATTGCAACCTTGAATGGTATGATCATATTTACAGCTTCAGGGTTACTGCTCTCAATGACGGGGGGGAGAGCTTCCCCTCAGAGTCCCTTTCCGCAGGAGTAAACAGCCAAAGCAGGGGAAATATATTGGTGGTAAACGGATTTGACCGGATTTGTGCACCTGCCATGTTTGATAATGGCCGGCAGGCAGGAATTGCATGGTGGAAAGATCGGGGCGTACCGGATCATCAGGACATCAGTTTTGTGGGGTACCAGTACGATTTTGACCGCGCTTCAAAATGGCTCGATGATGATTCCCCCGGCTGGGGTGCAAGTTACGGCGAAATGGAGGGGAACGTAATCCCCGGCAACACTTTTGATTATCCCTTCATCCATGGTCAGGCAATAATGGATGCGGGTTATTCATTTGTTTCATCCAGTGATGAAGTTTTTTGCCGAAAGGATTTCGAGACTTCCCCATTCTTTGCAACCGATATCATATTGGGAGAGGAGCGCTCTACACCAGGGTTAAAGGATTCAGTGGCGACCGAATTCAAAATTTATACCCCCGAATTTAGATCAAAGCTAACTGAAATGACAAAAATGGGGGAGAGGTTATTTCTCTCGGGAGCCTATATCGGGTCAGAATTCGGAGAAAGTAATGATTCTATTACTGCCGATTTCGCTAAAAATATACTCCATTTTACCTGGCGGACAGGTCATGCCTCCAAAGGGGGAAACTTTTATACCACAGATTATGCCCGGCAATGGCTGAATGGGAAATGGGTTTTTAATACAGGATATCTTCCCGGAATTTATTCTGTCGAAGCGCCGGACGGGATTGAGCCGGCAGGAATTAATGCCATCACGGCTTTTCGGTATGGCGAAAACAATGTAAGTGCCGGCATTGTTTTTAACGGAAAATACAAGGTTGTGGCAATGGGAATCCCTTTTGAAGCGCTTACTGGAAATGACGGCAGGAATCAGCTGATGAAACAGATTATCCATTTTTTTGAATCAAAATAAAAAATCTTATAATATTGAAAATGAGAAATATGATTACTTGTTTTATCCCTTTTCATGAAGGGGCGGACATTCACGGAACAATCAAAACGTTAAGAGCTTCGGGAGTAGTTGAAACGATTGTTCTGGTTGGCCCCCCGGCAAACCCGATCGTGGCGGCTGATATTGCCTATATTACAGCGGATAGTTTTAATTCAACAAAGGCAATTAAAGAGTTTTCAAAAAATATTGCGACTGAATTTACCTTGCTTTATATTAAAACGTCGCCGCTGGATCTGGGACAGAATGGATTGCACCGGATGATACAGGCGGTCAGGAGCAGTGGTGCGGGGATGGTCTATGCTGATTATTTCGAACAGAAAGCGGGAATTTTAAAACCTCATCCGACGATCGAAGTTCAGGAGGGCAGTTTACGAGACGATTTTGATTTCGGATCTTTAATGCTCTACAGAACGGAGGCATTGGTTGACGCTGCACAACGGATGGATGAAGATTTTGAATTGGCCGGTTTATACGATCTGCGGCTGAAAGTTTCCCAAAAATACCGGTTGGTTCATCTTCCTGAACTGCTTTATACCGAGCTCGAATTTGATACACGTAAGTCGGGTGAGAAAATGTTCGATTATGTCGATCCCCGCAACCGCTTTAAACAGATTGAGATGGAAAAGGCCTGTACCTCCCATTTAAAAGTTATGGGCGCCTGGCTCGCTCCAAAATTCAGAGCGATCACCTTCTCGGAAGGAAATTTCCAAACCGAGGCTTCGGTAATTATTCCGGTCTGGAATCGCTCCAAAACCATCAGTGACGCCATTAAATCCGTTTTAAGTCAGGATTGTGATTTTGAATTTAATTTAATTATTGTGGACAATTATTCCACTGATGGGACTACTGAACTGATCAGGTCATTTGCTGATTCGGATGAGCGGATTGTTCATGTGATTCCTGAACGAAAAGACCTTGGAATTGGAGGATGCTGGAATGAAGCGATCAACCATCCCGCCTGCGGAAAGTTTGCCATTCAGCTCGACAGTGATGACTTATATATTAACGATTCTGTGATTCAGCGGGTTGTAATCTCCTTTTATGAACAAAACTGCGCCATGGTCGTGGGATCATACCGGATGGTAAACTTTAAACTCGAAGAGATTCCTCCCGGATTGATTGATCATAAAGAGTGGACTCCTGATAACGGGCGGAATAATGCCCTGCGGATTAATGGATTAGGTGCACCGCGTGCCTTTTACACCCCTGTTCTGCGGGAGATACAGGTTCCCAATGTCAGTTACGGCGAAGATTATGCGCTTGGACTGGCGATCAGCAGGCATTATCAGATCGGAAGAATTTATGAACCATTGTACCTCTGCCGCCGGTGGGACGAAAATTCAGATTCTTCGCTGGATATCGTGAAAATGAATGCCCATAATTTTTACAAGGATAAAATCCGTACCCTCGAGTTTTGGGCCCGGCAGCAATTGGTCAGGGAGGGGATTTGATTGGCGAAGGATGATCCTGGTCTTATATTGATAACTCTTATCATTGTGAATATTGTTCAAAAAAAATAACTTTAAGAAATTTTCAGAAGGGTACCCGGGAGCGGCGTGACTCCATGCTCCCTGCTTTACGATCCCCTTGTTTACCAGGTAGTTTAACCTTTTTTCCTGAAAGGGATGCGAGGACAGTAATTTTCAAAAGGAGTGTAATTGGCCCGAATCACCAGTAAAACTACCCGTGCTTTCCGATTTCGGCAAAGCTTGTTTTAGTTTAATGTTTAATTGATAAAGATGGATTTTTCTGAAAAAGCGAGGACATTAATAAAGGAACAGATTGCAGAATGGGATCTAGCCGCCAGAAACTACCATAGTTTGAAAAAAGTTAAGGTAAAACGGTTTGATTTTATTGATTATAATATTGATATTCAGTATAATCCTGAACGGATCATCTCTTCTTCGGCAAAGGTGGATACCGGTTCCATCAAGGCGCGGCCCTGTTTTTTATGTCAGAAAAATCTCCCGTCCCAGCAACGCGGGTTGCCATTTGATGATGATTACCTTATTTTGGTCAATCCTTTTCCAATATTTCCAGAGCATCTGACCATCCCTGCAATTGTTCATACTGATCAGCGGATTAGCGGTAATTTTGGCAGGATGCTGGATATTGCTCTTCAGCTGCACGATTTCGTTATCTTTTATAACGGGCCCAAATGTGGCGCCTCGGCACCTGATCATCTCCATTTTCAGGCTGGAATCAAGGGATTTCTCCCCATTGAAAAGGATTTTAAAACCGGGATATGTTGTGCCGAAGTACGCAGGATTAATCGTGTAACCCTCTCACACTGGCCCGAATATCTGCGTGGAATAATCACCTTAACCAGTGATGAGAAAACAGGTTTAGTTGATTGTTTTAATCAGATTTATAACAGGTTGCAGATGAAAGCCCCTGACGAGGGTGAACCGATGCTTAATATTCTGACTTCCTATGACGAGGGCAAATGGCTGGTTCATCTTTTCCCAAGAACCTTGCATCGTCCGTCACAATATTTTGAATCAGGTGAAACTCAGATCGTTTTAAGTCCTGCTGCTGTCGATATGGGGGGAGTGATGATTACCCCCAGGGAGGAAGATTTTATCAGGATAACAAAAGACATGGCAGGAAATATTTTCGGGCAGGTCTGCGCAAATCCCCGGGATGTGCTGATGGTGATTAATGAGCTTTAAATTATTGATCGTTTAACTTATATCTATTTTCATGGAAACACCTTTGATTAAAGTAGGAGTCATGGCAGGGGAGGAGATCTTCTTTACCATCGAAGGGAATTACCATTTGGAGCATTCACCTTATAATTTCACTGGAGAGTGTTCGGCACGAAAAAGTGAAATGGGTATTATCCTCCAATGTGGTAGTGAGAAGTGGGAAGATACTGAAGGGTTCAAGCTGATCCCGTCCAATCCTGAAACAGGAAAATTTATTTTGCATGATGTTACAATCGGCATCAATTTTCATTGGGAACGGAAAGAGGATCAGGTATTTAAAGGGTCTCTTTTTTTTCTGTTGGAATCTGGCAATCTGCATGCAATTAATGCTTTAAGTGTTGAGGATTATTTGATGAGTGTGATATCCTCCGAGATGAGTGCAACCTCATCAATGGCGTTGCTTAAAGCCCATGCGGTAATATCGAGAAGCTGGTTGCTGGCACAGATTCAGAAAAATCAAAGCCTGCAAACTGAGCATCAGACTTATCACACCACTTTTCGTACCGACGATGAGCTGATCAGGTGGTACGACCGTGAAGACCATACCTGTTTTGATGTTTGTGCAGACGATCACTGCCAAAGATACCAGGGAATAACGCGGGCAACCACACCGGTTGTGGAAAGAGCTGTAAGAGAGACAAGTGGTGAGATACTCGCCTTTAACGGATTGATTTGTGACGCCCGTTTTTCGAAATGTTGCGGTGGGGTAACCGAGGTTTTTGAAAATGTTTGGGAACCGGTGAACCATCCTTATTTGCAAAAGATGGTGGATAATTATCTGAATCCGGAAGGGTTTAGTCTGGACCTGCACCATGAAGATTCTGCCAGGCAGTGGATTCTGGGTAATCCTGAAGCATTCTGTAACTCTTCAGACAAGAACGTGCTGGGGCAGGTACTCAATGACTATGATCAGGAGACCAACGACTTCTACCGTTGGAAGGTTGTTTATTCACAGCAGGAATTGACCGAGCTGGTAAAGAACAGAACGGGAATAGATTTTGGAATGGTCATCAATCTGGTTCCTGTTGAGCGGGGTGTTTCCGGAAGACTGATGAAATTAAAAATTATTGGAACAAACAAAACAATGACGATCGGTAAGGAGTTGGAAATCAGGAAGACATTGTCAAAAACACATCTCTACAGTTCTGCTTTTATTGTCGAAAAACAAGCTGTTGAGGATGGTTGTAATTTTATACTGTATGGCGCCGGATGGGGGCATGGAGTCGGGTTATGCCAGATCGGAGCCGCTGTTATGGGAGATAAAGGATATGGCTACGACGAAATTTTATACCATTATTTCCGGGGGGCGAAACTTGAAAGGAGGTATTGATTCTAAATATAATATGGCATGATAAAGAAATTTTCATTTGGGTTAGTGTTTCTATTGTTATCTCTTTGTTCCGGGGGATCATCATGGATACGGATCAACCAAATGGGATATCTGCCACAATCGGTGAAAGTTGCGGTCTTCATTTCGGATGATTCACTTAAAATTAATGGGTTTCAGGTTGTTGATGTTTCTTCGGATCAGGTCGTATTTTACGGACACCCTGTGATTTATGACGGTACAAAATGGGGAATGAGAAGTGCAGCCCGTCTGAGTTTTTCCCAATTTTCCAAAGTGGGGCGATACTATTTAAAAGCTGGAGGATCACGTTCTCCTGAATTTCCGATCGGGCCTGATGTTTATCAGGGCGCGGCGGATTATACGCTCAACTATATGCGACAGCAAAGGTGCGGATACAATCCTTACCTAAAGGATTCGTGTCATACACACGACGGATTTATCGTTGATCATCCCACAAAATCGGGGCAAATCATCGATGTGAAAGGAGGCTGGCACGATGCAAGCGATTACCTGCAATATGTTACCACT
Organism: Prolixibacteraceae bacterium; assembly: GCA_023251475.1. GTDB lineage: Bacteria > Bacteroidota > Bacteroidia > Bacteroidales > Prolixibacteraceae > JAAFHB01. Next base: position 7,717 of record JAHEYS010000156.1, on the reverse strand, counting down.
TCGGCGAATGCCGTCTATCAGATGCTTTTTGCCTGGACTATTAATCCTGAAATATTTGGCGATCAATTTAATGCGTCAGGGCTTCCGGGCTCCGATGGAATACCTGATCTGCTGAATGAGATACGGTGGGGACTTGATTGGCTGGTTAAAATGAATCCGGATAGCGCTGAGATGTACAACCAGATTGCAGATGACCGCGACCATAAAGGGTTCCGGTTACCAAACAATGATACAGCCTCTTATGGAAATGGCCTGTATCGTCCGGTTTATTTTGTAACAGGTAAACCACAGGGGCTATCAAAATTTAAGAACCGCTCAACAGGTGTTTCGTCAGCCGCCGGCAAGTTTAGTTCCGCATTTGCATTGGGCGCCAGGGTTTTTCAGAAGTCCGATCCTGATTTTAGCAGGTTGTTGGCACACAAAGCCCGGCAGGCCTTTGCTTTTGGATTGTCAAATCCCGGAGTTACACAGACCGCCTGTGTTGTTTCCCCTTATTTTTATGAAGAGGACAATTATGTGGATGATCTTGAACTTGCAGCAACTGAACTGTTCCAATTGTCAGGCGACAAATATTTTGAGCAACAGGCCGATTACTGGGGTCAGCTGGAACCGGTAACTCCCTGGATGGAGAAGGGAGCTGCGCGTCATTATCAATATTATCCATTTGTGAATATAGGGCATAGCAATCAGGCAAAATTCAACAGTCCTGTGTCGAAAACCTACACTGGTTTTATGGCTAAAGGGTTGAAAACGATATTTGAAAGGAGTAAGACAGATCCGTTTCTCAATGGGATTCCCTATGTCTGGTGTTCAAACAACCTGAATGTCGCCATGATCACCCAGGCACGGCTCTACTTTGAGGCGACTTCCGATCCGACTTATCTGGAAATGGAGGCTGCACTTCGTGACTGGTTATTCGGCTGTAATCCATGGGGAACAAGCATGATATGCGGATTGCCGGCTCAGGGTGATTTTCCCCGTTTACCACACTCGTCGATCACTTTTTTAAAAGGTGAAACAACTCTCGGGGGATTGGTAGATGGACCGGTTTACCGCGAAATCTTTCATGGACATATCCAGGTTAAGTTATTTAACAAGGATATTTATCCACGGTTTCAGCAAGGGGTTGCGGTTTATCATGACGATATCGGCGATTATACTTCAAATGAGCCCACCATGGATGGAACTGCAAGCCTGAGTTTTTACCTCTCCTCCCTTGAGAAGGAGGGCAGGCGCCAGTCTGCTTTAAACAATTGCGAAATCGATGCCGAAGGGGCGATGGTGAGAATTAACAAAAATCTAAAATCTGTTTATCTTATCTTCTCAGCCGATGAATACGGAGAGGGGGCAGACCAAATTCTAAAAATATTATCGCGGGAAAAGATAAAAGGTTCGTTTTTTCTTACCGGAAATTTCCTTGGATACGGGAAGTTTGAAGATATTGTGCGACGTATGGTGGCCGACCTTCATTATGTGGGGCCCCATTCCGATCGTCATTTATTGTATGCGCCCTGGGAAAAGCGGGACTCCTTGCTGGTTTCTCAGGAACAATTTGATAATGATATCCATGCAAATCTTTTACAGCTTCAGAAATCAGGAGTGAAACCCGGGGCGGTTAAGTATTTTCTTGCACCCTATGAATGGTACAATAAAACAATAAGCGATTGGAGTGGATACCACGGGATGCAACTGATTAATTTCACTCCGGGGACAGGAACTAACGCTGATTACACCATTCCCTCAATGCCTGATTACAGGTCGTCAAAATTTCTGACCGAACGATTAATGAATTTTGAAGCTGCAAATCCGGATAGGCTCAACGGTGCAATTATTCTGATTCATCTCGGAACACATCCTGACAGGACCGATAAGTTTTATAATTCTTTGGGTCAGATGATTACGAAATTATCAAAAAAAGGGTATTCCTTTAAGGCGTTGCCTTAATATGGTGAATAAACTATTTATACAGAATCAAAAAAACAATTTAATATGTCTGAAAAGCAATTGTCTGAGAATTCCCGCTCCCCATGGTCATGGGTTCCGAGCCTCTATTTCTACCAGGGGATCCCCTATAGTATCGTAATGATCACTTCGGGGTTGATTTATAAAACAATGGGTGTTTCAATTGCCGTGTTTGCTTTCTGGACAAGTTTACTCTACCTCCCCTGGGCCATCAAGCCCTTGTGGAGCCCTTACATCGATGTGGTTTCTACCAAACGGAACTGGATTCTCTGGACACAGTTATTGCTTGGTGCGGCGTTTATTGCTGTCGGTTTCGCAATGCAGCTCCCCTTCTATTTTCCCGTTTCCATCGCCATCTTTGCCATAATTGCGATCTCTTCTGCAAGTCATGATATTGCGGCTGATGGTTTTTATATGCTTTCGCTTGATCAGCATAAACAGTCTTTTTTTGTTGGAATCCGCAGCACTTTTTACCGTTTTGCCATGCTTACCGCCCTGGGATTACTCCCTTTAATTGCAGGTCTTATTCAGGAAAATACAGGTTTGGAGCCTGTATCTTTTCAGGTCGGCGCTGTACAGTATGATCAGTTCAAAGCCTCTGATGTTGCCGGATTTCAAATTATCAGACAGGAAGGAGCACCCAAAATTTTAATTTTTCCGAAAAATGTGCAGATCCCGATTTTTGAAAAAGGGAAATCAGCGCTCGATTCCGCTGTTATTTATTTGGCATTATCAGCCCCCCCGGCGGAAGGGGAAACGATTGTTGTTAATCTGGGACGCAATTCGGGAAGTAAAGACATTGATCTTCCCAAAAACAGGGCGGGTCGGTTCGAATTTACCAGAATGAACTGGAATAAACCCGTGTCAGCTGTAATCCGGGTGGATCACAATCTGACCAATCCTACGCATACTCTGTTTAAGGCAACTGCCGGAAATATTGCCTTTAGCTGGACAGTCTCTTTGGGGGCGATCGGCCTTGTTTTATTGCTATTGGCTGTATATCATCGCATTGCATTGCCAAAACCCTTAGATACAAAAGAAAAAACGAAAGTAGATCTGAAGGTTTATGGCGAAGTCTTTATCTCTTTCTTTACAAAACCCGGAATTATCCCTGCGCTGATTTTCTTTTTAATGTATCGTCTGGGGGAGGCTCAACTGGTGAAAGTCGCCACTCCCTTTCTGGTTGATTCCCGTAACAGTGGCGGAATCGGTTTAACCTCCGCGCAATATGGGATTGCTTACGGAACATTGGGGATGATTTGTCTGACTTTGGGTGGAATTCTTGGAGGTGTTGTGGCTTCTAAATACGGTTTAAAACGGTTGATCTGGATCATGGCCTTTGCGATGAATATTCCTATCAGCGTCTACGTTTATCTCTCCACTTTTCAACCTGCTCCCGGAGATTTTTCAATCTATCTCTCCATCGCGGCTGAACAACTGGGTTACGGTTTCGGATTCACTGCTTACATGCTTTACATGCTCTCTTTTGTAGGCGAGAGTAAATTTAAGACGGCTGAGTTTGCTATCGGAACCTCGTTAATGGCATTAGGGATGATGATTCCCGGTATGATTTCAGGATACATGAAAGAACTTCTGGGTTACCAGCATTTCTTTATCTATGTCTTAATTTGCGCCATTCCCGGGATAATCGCGATTAGATTTTTAAAAATTGATTCCACTTTCGGAATGAAGAAAAAGTAGGATGATCTGATTTATATTTCCAGTACCGATTTCTGAATTTTGGTAATTTTTTCTTTGGTTTTCTGATGTAATATATTACTGGAACTCAAGGCCTGCCATGATTTTAAATCCTGTGAAAACCAGGCTAAGTGTCACTTTTGGGTGAAATATTTTGTATTGGTGTCAGGTACCTACCGAAAATAAATTATCTTGCACCCTATAAACCTAATTTATGGAAACAAAATTTGCCTCTGCTGAACGGAGTTCATCAGATAAAATAACACAAAGCAATCTTAGCCTCGATAAAATTACCTATCTGAATGATATCTTTAGTTCGCTATCTTTCATTTTTTGTATCCTGAACGAGCACCGACAAATCGTTTATACCAACGATGTATTGATGAAAACCCTTGAAATTGAAAATGTTGATCAGATTTTAGGGAAACGGTTCGGCGAGGCGATCAATTGTCTTTTTGCTGTTGAAGAACCAGGTGGATGCGGAACCTCAGAGCATTGCCGTTATTGCGGAGCCGTGAATGCAATGCTGAATTGCCAGACGGCGGGGGTCAAAACAACATCTGAATGCAGGGTAAGACGAATCGTTAATGGTATTGAAGATTTCCTTGAAGTTGAAGTGACTGCAACGCCTTTAGTGCATGAAAATTCAAGCTATACCATCTTCTCCCTGATCGATATTACGGATCGTAAACGAATGGCTATCATTGAAAAGATATTTTTTCACGACATTTTGAATACTGCTTCCGGTTTGCAGGGATTTTTCGAAATATTCAACTCGATTGACGAGGAAGAGCAAAGGAGTTTTATTCAAATAGGAGCATCACTAAGTCAACAGATTATTGACGAGATAGGGATGCAAAGACTGCTTACCCAGGCTGAAAATCATGAACTGGTAGTCTGTACTCAGGCAATCGACAGCCTGACATTTATTCAGCAAATTGCTGACGACCTTCAGTTCCTGGAAGAAGCCAAAGGAAAAAAGATTGTGATCAGCGAAGATTCATTTACTGTTACTTTTGAAAGCGATCCTGTTCTGCTGCGGAGGGTCCTGAACAATATGGTTAAAAATGCACTGGAAGCAAGTATCGTTGGACAAACTGTAACAATTGCTGTAAATCAGGTTGATGAACATTTGAAATTCACCGTTCACAACCCAAGATTCATCCCCCGTGAAATAGAGATGCAGGTATTTATGCGCTCATTTTCAACAAAGGGGACCCAAAGGGGACTAGGAACATACAGTATGAAAATTCTGGGTGAAAGATACCTGGGAGGAACGGTTAATTTTACAACTTCCGAAACCGCAGGAACCACTTTTTTTATTATCTTGTAACTTCACCTGCCTGGCCGGCACATCCAGCCTTCATCAGGGAATTTTTAAAAATTATGGGAGCAAAGATTGAAATTTAATTTGCGATCAACAATCAGAATTACAACCTCAAACAGCTTTATCGGAACATTCTGCCTGGCTATATTATTGGATATCAAATTTTTTCAACAACCACAGCCGTCCCGTACGCGAGCACCTCTGTTAATCCGTTCATCACCTCGTTGGCATCGTACCTCATGCTGATGATGGCATTTGCTCCAAGTTCCCTGGCATGATTGATCATCAGCTGATAAGCCTCTTCGCGGGCGTTTTCACACAATTCGGTATAAATGGAACTTCTTCCACCAAAAAGGGTCATAAATCCTCCGGCCATATTCCCAAGGATGCTTCGCGACCTGACAGTAATTCCGCGAACCAGTCCCAGCTGTCTTGTAATCTTGTAACCTTCGAGGTAAGTACTTGTGGTAATCAGTGTTGTGTTGTTCATAATAAATGCTTTGGTTTTATTTACTTAAATTTTTCAGCGAATGACTGGCGGCTGGCAACTTGCGACAGGCAACTCGCGGCTGGCTTGAATCACTTTTATTAATGTCTTTTATGCTTAAATGAGTACTAAAAAAGTCGCTTTCTCCCGGCAATGATTTGCCGGCAGCCAGCCGCCAATGGCATTAACTGTATTATTTATTTTGCCATTGTCGTTATCATATAACTGCTATTCTATTTATGGCAAAGTTCAAATCAGTCATCCAGGCAATGTCCCGCAAGTTGACGAAATTTCCAGGCTGTATTGTCATTTGTTGGTCCCTGGGTCTGTTTCATCAGAATACCAATCATTTTTTCTTTTGGATCGGCAAAATACTGTGTATTAAAGTAACCTCCCCATTCGAAGGTCCCCGAACTCCATAATTCACCTTTTTCCTCCCCTTTTTGTGTTATCACAGAAAAAGCGAGTCCGAAGAATTTATCCGGACCACCGTAGATACTGCCGGTCTGGTTGCTCAGAATTGTTTGAACGGTTGTCCGGCTAAGTATCCTGATTCCGTTTAGCTCTCCCCCGTTGAGGTACATCTGCAGAAATGTGGCGTAATCCTTTGCTGTGCTGGACAATCCGGCGCCACCTGAGAAGAACGATTGTGCCCCTTTGATGGGATAATCTGGATCGTAGAAAGTGACCGGATAACGATTCCATTCCCCCTTTTCATTTTTTTGCTGAACAGCTACCAGGCGGTTTGATTTTTCAGAAGGAAGGTAAAACCACGTATCATACATCCCAAGCGGATCGAAGAGATGCTTCCTCAGGTATTGGTCAAAAGGCATTCCGGAAACCACTTCGATCAGATAACCAAGCACATCCAGCCCTTCACTGTAGGTAAATTTCTCCCCCGGATTTTGGTGAAGGGGTAGTTTGGCGAGCTTTTTCACACTCTCTGCAATTGTAATCTTTTCCGTCGTAAACAGGTCTGTCACTCCTGCTTTCTGATAAATCATTTTCATCCGCTCATCGCCATCGATAATGCCATAACCAAGTCCCGAAAGGTGACTCAGCAACTGACGGATCGTAATTTCTCCTGAGGCAGGTGTTGTTGTATAGGTGGTGTCCTTGTATTGAAATGTTTTAAGTACCTGGGGGTTCTTAAATTCGGGAATATATTTGGAGACAGGATCATCGAGTTTAAATTTCCCCTCCTCCCAAAGCATCATCACGGCTGTTGAAGTGATGGCTTTACTTTGTGATGCTATCCGAAAAATATCATCCCGTTTTAAATTACGGCCAATTTGGTTATCCGCTTTACCATAAGCCTTATACAGAACAATCTTCCCCTGACGGGCCAAAAGTGCAACCATGCCCGGGACTTCACCTTTACTGACAGCTTCGGCACACATTTCATCTATCCGGGCAAGTCTTTCGGCCGAAATCCCTACACTTGCAGGCGTACCCTCTGTCAGTGGGGGCGAATTTCTCATGGATTTGGTCTGGGCGCTGACAGATAGGGTAATCCCCAGCAATACAACGGTAAAAAGTCTTTTCATTTGAATCCGGGTATGAGGAAAATAAATATTCAGGAAACAAATTTAGTAAATTTATTAGTTGTAACTTTAAGAATGAAAATTTCTATTTTTATAATATTAACTGCCATGCTTTGCAATTTTAATTCAGTTGGGCTCTCAAATACTTTTTATGATGACAATTTGAATATCCGACAGGCCCATCAATACCTCTATTCCCTTCGTCCACTTTCTGCAGAGAAAATTCTCCAATCCGAAGCGATAAAAAATCCCGATAATGGCTACATCACATTTTACCGATTATACAGTGAAATCATAACGCTTTGTGAATGTTTGTTCCGCGTATCCATAAATGTTGCAACCCGCAGCAAACTTTCAATCCTTCCAAAAGGATCTTTATCAAGGTAGTCGATGAGGAATCCAGTCAGAAGAGAACCGATTTTTTGCTTAAAAAAGGTTTTCATATTTCATTTGTACATAATTTGTTTTTTAGCGGCCAAATGGAATAGCCATGGTGAAATATTCATCTTCGGATGTGATTTTACAACCATGGCTATTTCAACTGATTAGTTCGACAATTGTGATAATAAGCTATTCCAGATCATTAGTGTCCACTAAAAATTTAAGCATAATTGAACATGCCTGTTATTTGTTATAGAATCCACCTCCTCCACTCTATGAAAGAGTTCTCTGATGGGTGTTTTGTCAAAAAGCGACATA
>JAHEYS010000419.1 GCA_023251475.1 Prolixibacteraceae bacterium | reverse complement strand
ATCAAATAAATATCAATGCGTTTGGGTTTGAACAGCTGGTTGGCAAAGTTACTTTCCTCCAGTCTGATGCTTCAAATATGAAACCGATCTTCGTGGGTTATGATCTGGTGCTGATAAATGATATACTGGATCAGATGTATAATCCGCGTCACTTCCTTACGGGAGTTCACAAACGGATCAATGCCGGCGGAAGGCTCCTCGTTGCAACCGGTTTTGACTGGAGTGAGGAGTGCACCAGGCGGGAAAACTGGGTAGGAGGTCATCGCGAAGCCGGCGAACAACTATGGGGAGAAGACCATCTGGCTGCACTGCTCAGTGAAACTTTCATTAAAATAGATGGTCCGATCATCCTCCCGTCTGTCACCAGGATTAATAAACGAAAGTATTCCTGCCATCATCTGGAGGTCACCATTTGGGAAAAGAAGTAATGGGGGTATTCAAAGGGTGAAAATGAAAAACAGACCTGCTGACAGATAAGCCTCTGTTCAGCTGATTATGAATTTCGTTTCTTTAATATATGATCTGAAGATTGAATTCCTGAGGCGTATAAAAGGCGGATTGAGAAATCATTCAACACGTTCATATAATTTATAAATACCTCATAAGGAGAGGCATAAGGATTAAAATAGGCATGGAGACTATTGTCAGAAAATATTTTGTACTTATGAATATTTTTCCTTTGAAAATAAAGGGAATACTTTTCCATATACAGAAATATCTTCCATATTATTTTAGCTATGATAGATACCTACCATGTCCGGTATAGTACGGTCAGCAACAAATATTTGAATCTGACAACAATTATAACTTATTAGCAAACGGGGTTGTCAATACTAATCCTTTCGTTTTTTGGCAGCTGCCAATCTGCAATGAATGAACATGTTTTACTGTTCATCCTGGCATAACTATAAGGATCTCCGGTGTTTCTTCGGGCAGAATCCGGTGAAAAGTTAAACTTTAAATCTTTATCGGCATAAAGATTTTTTTTTCTGATTTCCAAAAATTCATTTCGCGTCTGGATCATGGCTTAACTGAATTTTGTGTAATTTAATATTTCTCACGTCTTTAATTACGGGTAAAAATCTCATAATTCAGACCCGTCTCACCTACTGCGACCAATATCTGTTACTTTTGTTCAGATGTCTTTTTAGCACCAGCGTACAAATGTTTAAATCATCCGCTGAATCCAAATATACGGAGTTTTTTACTATCTGTTACATCAGTAGATAGTGATTTCAAAGTTAAAAATTGTTAATCCCCTAATATTCAAATTATAAACACTTATAAAAAAAATTCCGGAACTGACGATTCAAACTTAGAAATAGGTTAATAATCAATATAAGGGTAAAATTATAGCTTTGGATAAAATTATATCCGTTTATAATCGGTTATTTCCGTTTATCATCCGACTATAAACTGAATACTGGTATAACTTTAGGGTGGAGAATTTTAAAACTTTTTCCACCCATCAATTGAAAAATTTCAATCATCCGGACATTTGCAGTGACGATACCCAGTTATTAATAGCTACCCGATCAGGTGATAAGAAGGTATTTGTCAAACTTATTAAGCGTTATAAAAATGCTATTCATTATATGATCCTAAGGATGGTTGGTAATAAGGCGGATGCTGATGATCTGACTGCCGATACTTTTGCGAAGGCCTATATCAATATCCAGCAATGCGAACCACACCTCTCATTCAGGACATGGCTTTATAGTATCGCATACAATAATGCGATTGATCATCTGCGGAAGAAAAAAGTTGAAACTATACCGCTTAATCCCCCTGCAACCTACAGAAAAAGCGGTGAAAAAGAACTACAGAACAAGCTGGGGGTGAACACTGACAACCCGGAGGAGGTTTATATAAAGAAACAAAATGCCAGACTTTTGCACCAGGCATTATCCACCTTGAAACCGAAGTACCGTAAATTGCTGGAACTACGCTATTTAAAGGAATATTCATTTTACGAGATTTCAGAAGAATTAAAAATTCCCCCTTCAACCATCAGGGTACAGTTGTTCCGGTCGCGCGAAAAGCTTTTTGACCTCCTCAAAAATGCCGGCATCAGTCATTAATCCAATGGGCAGCTTACATTATTGTCATCGCTTTAACAATCTGAAAGCATGACTCCAGTGGTTTTGGCGAAATCCCTGGATACACCAGAGCATGCATAATGGTTCGATCGCCCTGGCTGCTTCTGCAGAACCCATATCTTCGGCGTCAAATCCAAAAAGGGTGCATATCCGGGCAACTTCAACTCTTGATTGCTGGTTATCCCCGCAAATGAACATCGTTGGTTTTTCCGTACCAAAATCGGGATTAATCATCAGACCACTTCCGATACTGTTAAACGCCTTTACAAAACGGACTTCGGGGAATTCACGTTGCATCCGCTCCAGCAATGAATCGTTCAAATCGGTGAAGAAACGGAGTACACCATTTTCGGGAGGTGCATCTGCAATTGGATTGGTGGTATCAATAATCGTTTTTCCGGCCAGGTTCTCTTTGCCCGCCAATTGCAGGGCGTTCAGCGCTGCGCTACCTTTTGTAGCTAACACAATCATTTCACCAAATTTAGCGGTCTCCTCAAACGACCCGATTGATCCCCCCTCCCCCGCTGATAATTTCCATTCAGCCAGTTTCGACAGGTCACGGCTCCCAATCTTCACCTCATACCCATACTTCAAAAAACCTGAGGCCAGGGTCTGACCAACAGATCCCGAGCCAATAATACCAATTTTCTGCTTCATCTCCTGTAAATTTAATCACACTTTTTCAACGTAAAACCTGTATGAAAAGTTTCAGAAAAATGGTATATCACTGGACTGGTGTAAAGATCAGTAATATATTCACCGAAGCAGGGAATCTGAAAATCGCATTTTCCACCATTGATCAAATACCGCTCATTTTGATATTCATCAATTATCTATTAATCAGGCAATCAATTGTTTAACCCTTTTGGAAGCTTGATGCCGATTACATTGGGAATTTTCCAGAAATGATCGTTATTATCATTAGCATAAGTCCCGGACACATAACTCCCAAACTTTGCTATGACCGTATCACCCGAATGGATATAAAGACTTGCTTCCGGCCCCCCTTCAAGGTAAACCGCGGTACGGATGGAAGGGATCAGGCGGAAAAGAAAACCGATCATTTTCTGATGGGTATAGGGTGAACGTGTAAAAACAAAATAAATATTTCCGGCCGTATCAGTAGCCCCAATCACCATACTGCAGGCTTGTCCCGGGCGTTTATCCCATGCCAACGGGTTACCATTACAATCAATCATCCTCATCCCCTGGCACAAGGTATGATATTTTGCCCGGATGGTATCCAAATTATTGCAGGTCATATCGCAAATTATCATTGATGTGTCGGAATTCATCTTTGGATTCATCGCCATCATCACATTGTATCCGGGATTGATCCGGGGATTATTCAGATGGGTGAAGTTTTTCAGATAGCCTTTGCTGGTTCGTTTGTTGGTCATATTAAACATCCCAGCATTTACCACTATGTCCATACCAAAATCGGTGGCCCATCCCTCTGCTGTTCTGTTCTGATTCCCATGTTGCGAAGCACATAACATCCGGAAATTGCATAGGCGGGGATCTGCCCTGAGCATAAAAATCTTTGAATCGTTTAGAATGGATTTTTCAGGAGCATCCTGTTCGGAGTAAAACAACCCTTTACCCAATTGATGCCATTCAGTAATTATAGTTGATAATTCCTGGGATTTTGCAATTGGGGCTTTAAATATTAAGAGAACCAGAAGAACAGAAGTTCTGATGCCAGGTGAATGCAGCCGGCTAGACATTGCTCCAGTCGAATTTAGCACGTTTAAACGGAAACAGGTCAAATAGTTCACCTGAATAGTAGTATTCGAAGGCAATCGCTCCAAATGAGTATGGTTTCTGGTGAATCATCACGGTAGCGCCGCCAACAACAGGGTTCGCCTTAGGCACAGATACTTCAAATCCGATATTATAGAGGGTGGCCAGAATTTCGGGGCGATCGGCGATTGAATACCCTGCCCGCTCCCACTGCATTTTAAGCTGTTTGATATTCAAGGCAGCATAAAGGTAAGAGTAAAAATGGTTCTTATAAGAAGTAAGTCTTGCAAACCGCTCTTCTTCAATTGAATTGGTCTGAAAATCAAGAAGATGTTCATATTTTTCCCCAAGGTAAAACACCGACGACCGATCTTTCAGATTCCGTTCGATAGTTTCGGCAGTTGCAACTTTAATGCCGGTCACTCCCAAGGAGAAGGTCGATTCCACCGAGAGGATTTTTAAAGGACCAATCCACTTTTTATAGGCTTCACGGTCTGAATTAAACAGGCGTATCTGCTCCCCAACAAGGACTGCCACAATCAATCTAGGCTCCACATGGGTAAGATTGGCAACCGAATCAATCAACGGTTTATCTTTTGAGACGGCAATTTTGAAATCGGACCATTCAGCAATGTTCATCCAGCCGAAAACACTGCCCGTGTTTCTATGAGTAATATCAGGCAAATTTTTATTTTCATAAGCTGCAATTTCAGCAATGTACTGCTCATTATCCTGCATGTGCAGATTGACAGCTCCCAACATCCGTTCAGCCTCTGCAAGGTTATGACTTTTCAGGTAGGCATTTAAAATGTAGATGGAGTTATCGGGATAATATTTATTTAAAACCAGCACATTGTGAAAAAACAGCGCTTCACGGTTATTGACATGGGTGGTATCACGGGTATCGGATTTGCCATATTTATCTTTAATTTCCTGAAAATAGCGATCATTAAAATCTACTGACCCCGGATCATCGGTTACATGTA
>JAHEYS010000418.1:2269-4838 GCA_023251475.1 Prolixibacteraceae bacterium | reverse complement strand
TTTTTGAAGATATCACCCTTTAGTCGTTCTTTGACTTCTTATTACGACAGTCCCAGACACAGTTCCGATGGCCTTCGATATTCCTTAGATGGGCTCCGACACTATATAAATGGACTCCCACACGATCCATACGAACTCCGTAAATGATCAATAGAATAAATGAAAAAATAATTCCAGTGCAATAACCTGACTTTTAAATATTTGAATTATCAAACAATTAAAAAAATCCGACGATGACTAATCAAAAACGAACATGGAAATTTTGGGTTTCAGGAACCCTTTTTGCCCTTTTGTTGTTGGGAGGCGTTTGGTTAACGAACCTGATCTGGTTCCGCCCTTTCAATATCCGGCACTTCTACGACCGGACTTTTGTGAGTTATGCCTTGAAAAGCCCTGAGGCGATTACCGGTCTTGGCATTCCGGTTTTGTACGACTGGACAAAAGACAAATTGGATGACCTATCCGATGCCCGCCAATGGAAAGATTTCCAGCAAAGCAAGGAGGATTACGCCACCTTGCTAAGCTATGATTTTGCCAGCCAATCACCAGCCAACCAGTTGAACACAAAAATCCTCCGTACCTTTATGAAAAACGGGATTGATGGTGAACCGTTTTTTTATCATGGTTATCCGGTTAATCAGTTTTTTGGCATCCAGAGTGGTTTGCCCACCTTGCTGACCAACAGCCATAAATTGAGGAATAAAAGCGATATCAAAGCCTATATTTCCAGGCTAAAAGGGTTTGAAACCAAATTCAACCAGGTGTTGGAAGGGCTTAAAATAAGGGAACAAAAAGGCATCATTCCACCCAAATTTGTCATCAAACGGGTACTTGATGAAATGAAAGGCTTCGTAGATACAGGTGTTGAGAAAAACGTTTTGTTTACCAACTTCACCAAAAAAGCAGCTGCAATTAAAGGACTTTCTGAAGCGGAAAAATCAGCGTACGCGCAGCAGGTAGCCCAAACAATACAAACTTCAGTTTTCAGGGCATATCAAAATCTGATTGACTACCACGAAATATTGTACACAAAAGCCACCACAGACGATGGTGTCTGGAAACTTCCCAATGGGGATGCCTATTATAGTTATCTGTTGAAAGTAATTACAACAACCGATTTAAGCCCTGAAGAGGTGTATCAGATTGGATTAAAAGAGGTGGACCGAATTGAAAAAGAGATGTGGACGATCCTCAAAAATGAAGGATACACGGATACCACCAAAACCATCGGGGCGATCATACTCGACTTAAGCAAGGAAGAACGGTTTCTTTTCCCGGAAAGCGATAGCGGAAAGGTGATGGTGCTGGCAGAGTATCAGCGGATTATTGACGAAGCGAATAAAAAAATGGACCCGGCATTTGATATTTGGCCTAAAGCATCCCTGACCGTTGAACGGGTGCCGGAATTTGCAGAAACCGGCGCACCGAAAGGCAGATGCATTCCCCCGGCTATGGACGGCTCAAAAGGTGGCGTTTTTGTCACTAATCTCAGAAAGGTTTCCGAACATCCGAAATACAGCATGAAAACACTTGTCTATCATGAAGGCATCCCCGGACATCATTTTCAAATTGGTATTGCCATGCAGTTAAAAGGGCTGCCTGTTTTTCGCACAATAGTCCCTTTTACCGCCTTTCAGGAGGGATGGGCTTTATACGCTGAACAATTAGCTTATGAATTAGGCTGCTATAAAAATGATCCTTTTGGCAATTTAGGCAGGCTGCAGGCCGAAATGTGGCGTGCCTGCCGGTTAGTGGTGGATGCGGGTATTCATTATAAAAAATGGACCCGTGAAGAAGCTGTTAAATACATGACAGACAATACCGGTTTGAGTACGAACGAAGTGGTTACAGAAGTTGAAAGGTATATCGTCATGCCAGGTCAGGCCTGTGCGTATAAGATTGGCATGATGAAGATTCTTCAATTGCGGGAAAAAACAAAGCTGGCCCTTGGCCCAAAATTCGATTTGCGGGAATTTCACCGGGTGATCTTGGAGAACGGTGCTGTCCCGCTGGATATTTTGGCAGAAAACATAGAGAATTATATTCACACAAAACAATCTAAAATGGAAAATCAAATGCTGCAAGAAAAATAGCACAACGCATAAAATCAGGAATTATCTCGCAATACATATATTATTAATCATTTACAAAGATTTCGCCACTACGTGGCTTCCATTCAATTTATTTTAATAGTTCTATTTTCAATTGGAGTTTTAATCGCTTGCGGTAACAGTGATGATTATAAAAGCTCTGATCTGATTGGTAAGTGGAAAATAATTGAGGTACTGGCAGACCCTGGAGATGGAAGCAGTACTTTTCATGCTGTTTCGAGTGAAAAAATAACACCATAAGTAGTTGCATTGTTGGCGAAAATTGGCGGTGAAGTTAAACCAATTGGTGGTTTAGTGTGTTGGATATTGTAGCTTTGCTTACCGACCAGGAAGAATACTCCGGAATTATTTCCTTAGGCAAAGAATTTCCGGGTCATATAAAATTTAATTTAGTCCATTATATCTTTCCTGTAACTCAGCGTAATGCAAGCTTAGACGGAGAAGTAATTGAATAAATT
>JAHEYS010000418.1:0-2169 GCA_023251475.1 Prolixibacteraceae bacterium | reverse complement strand
TTTGACTTTGTTGGCACAATGACCGACAAAGCCGATGCTGCACTATATGGACGGGTAACCTATGAAATGATGCAAAACTATTGGCCGGCTGCCGGTGAACAACCAAACGCATCAAAACACGACAAAGAGCATTCGGCCTGGTACAACAAAATTTCAAAAATTGTTTTATCAAAGACAATGAGCGAAAAAGGGCTCGTTAACACCACAGTAATCAGCGACCAACTTGCAGACAACATCAATAAAATAAAAAAACAAGACGGAAAAAATATTTTAATCTTCGGAAGTCCGGCTGCTTCGCATTCCTTATTAAGTCAAGGTTTAATTGACGAGTTTTGGTTGTTTGTCAATCCGGTTTTAATTGGAAAAGGAATTCCGCTGTTTAAAGATGTAGCTGAAATAACTAAACTGAAATTTATAGAATCGAAAACATTTTCTTGCGGAGTAATAGCACTGCACTACGAAACAATACGAAATTAAAGGAAAACAATCGATGCATAAGTAATTTTACAGCATACATACACGACATGATGGCCCGCATAAAGAACTTGTTAACAACGAAGAATAAGTAAGGCAGCGTGTAACTGCAAAACCTTCTGCCATATACAAGAAGAAAAACCATGATCAAGACAAAATTCATTCGCTTTTTTGCAGTTGCATTGATGCTTTTCCCTTTTACCGGGAATGCACAGGCAGAGGGTAGAATACGTACCAGCTTTGACTTCGACTGGAAATTTACACTGGGCGATGTCAAAGAAGCCGCTTCTCCCGGTTTTAATGATGCAGGTTGGGAAGATGTTCAGCTGCCGCACGACTGGAGCATTAAACTGCCAATCGACAGTAAGGGCAGTACAAGTATGGGATTCTTAAAAGGGGGAATTGGCTGGTACCGGAAGAGCTTCAAAATCCCGGCAGATTACAGGGGCAAAACAGTACGCATAATGTTCGACGGGGTATACCATAAATGCGATGTATATCTCAATGGTAAACATCTGGGTTTTCACCCTTACGGTTATATTGGATTTGAATACAACCTCACACCTTATCTTATATTTGGAGCATCCAATACCATCTCTGTTCGCGTGAATCACGCCGACTTTCCCTCTTCCCGCTGGTATTCAGGCTCAGGAATCTATCGTCACACGTGGTTAACAGTCACAAATCCGGTACAAATATCCACTTATGGGACATCTGTCACAACTCCCAAAATCACCCGGGAAACGGCCGATGTAAAATTGGAAACGAGGTTGGAGAACAATACGAATGAAACAAGAGACCTCACACTTCAAAGCCGCATCACAGATGACAAAGGGCATGAGATAAGCACAGCAAAATCTTCAATCCAAATTCATGCAAATGAATCACCAAAGATCGTTCAGCTCCTTGTGGTTCAAAATCCGGCATTGTGGTCGGTTGACTCCCCTGCTTTGTACCGGATTGAAACAACTGTTCAGATCGGGAATCAAGTAGTGGATAATTACCTTACCAGTTTTGGAATCCGCTCCATCCGTTTTGATCCGGACAAAGGGTTTTTTCTGAACGGGGAACACCTTAAACTAAAAGGGATGTGCCTTCACCAGGATGCCGGTTTACTGGGAACCGCGGTGCCCGACAGATCGTACGAAAGGAGGCTGGAAATACTGAAGGAATATGGTTGTAATGCGATCCGGTGCAGCCACAATCCACCAGCTCCGGAATTTCTGGACCTATGCGACAGGATGGGATTTGTTGTGATTGATGAAGCGTTTGACAAATGGAAATCAGGTTACTACGCGGAGTATTTTGATGAATGGTGGAAAAAAGACCTTGATGCGATGTTACAGCGCGACAAGAATCACCCCTCAATTATCATGTGGAGTGTTGGAAATGAAGTGAAAGAACAGAATGACTCCCTGGGTGTTGCCATCGCAAAAATGTTTAAGGACTATGTGCATCTAACTGAGCTCACACGCCCGGTTACATTAGCTTTGCGTCCAAACAAAGATATTTCGCGAACCTTCAATACGACAGGCTTTACAGCTCAACCTGATGTTGTGGGATACAATTACCAGGAACCCTGGATGGCAGCGGATAAAGCAAAATACCCCGGCCATATCATGTATGTTTCAGAAGCTTACCCCTATTACTCAGGAAGGTCTGATAATCACAAAGATTATAATCCGGTTAACCCCT
>JAHEYS010000155.1 GCA_023251475.1 Prolixibacteraceae bacterium | reverse complement strand
CTAACCTGCAGCTCGAACGGAACAGCAAGACGATCATGGTTTATTTGAAAAGTAATCCAGGCTATTCCATGTTGGTGGAAGCGTTGGAAAAAACCAAGCTGGACGAAACGTTAAATCTTTATGGGACCATTACCCTGTTTGCTCCCACGAATGAGGCATTCAAGAAATTGCTGATTCGCCGGAAGGTGTCCGCAGTAGCTGATTTGAATACTGTAGATTTAACCTCGATCATTGGTTATCATCTCTACAGTAAATCTTACTCATCGAGTTATTTTATCTCGGGATCATTGGGTTCAACGACGATTGAAGGTGATTTTATCCAGATGGATATTACCCAGGGGGTGAAAAGTACGGTTCTGAATGGCACCGTTAATGTCGACAGTCTCGATATCCCTGTTACCAACGGTGTGGTTCATGTGATCGATGATGTACTTGAACCTCCTACAAAGACGTTGTACGGCTGGCTTAAAACGCAGCCACAATATTCGATAATGGTTGAGGCTTTCGAAAAAACAGGAAACGATACCTCCATACTGAACAAGGTGGTTTATGACCCTCTGGTCCTGAATTCCGGAAAACCTTCCATTAAATGGCGTACTGTTTTTATTGAGACCAATGATGTTCTGAAAAAGGCGGGGATCAATACGTTTGATGATCTTGCCCGCAAGTTTTCAAACACCTATAATACTACCAAATCGTATGGTTCTCCAACTGATTCCCTTAATTTATTTGTACGTTATCATAGTCTGGAGCGCAAGTATTTTATGTCAGATGTTAAGAACGATTATATTGAAACATTTAACAAGGGGGCCTATCTGATATTCAGCACCAAACCAGGCATCGCGGTTAACTCTTATAAAAAGGTCGAAAGTGTTACTTATAACCCTGTAACATTAAAAAATGACACGGTTTTTTCTTATCCCAAGGTGACCTTGGCGCTTGACCAGAGCAACCGGATTACAAAAAACGGAATCGTCCATTCGGTTGAGTCGGTATTGAGTATTTACACGCCTCCGGCAGTGCTTTTGGTCTGTCGCTTTGCGGGTGAACCCGACGATCGTATGATTACCTTGCCAAGTGGAGAGACAAAGAATGTAACCGACTTATTCGATCAGATCAATAACGACCCTGTGAGCCAGGCAAATGTCTGGTGGCTCAAATGGGAAGGGAATATGACCGGAATCATTACTGCGGCCTGGCCGGCCAATGTCTTCCTCGATTATTGTGTGGTGGTGAACAGCAACGCCTCTTCCTACTCACTCGAACTGACAACAAAGCCTGTTTTTAAAGGGACTTACAGTATTTGGATTACCTGCAGAAGGACAAATAATCTAAACTATTTCGTACAGTATTACTGGGATGACCAGAAAATGGGAGATCTGATTGATATGACCAAAAGTCCGGATGTATACGGAAATGCAGTTTGCGGGACAGATTGCAAGAATATTCGTCAGATTGGGGTCAAAAAATTTACGGAGATGGCTTCTCATAAATTTAAATTGTATATGCCCAATCCCGGTACGAATTATACAGCCTGGTATACCATTGAATTAAGGCCAATCAAATAAACTGCGAATATGAAAAAATCAATACAAACGAAGATCCTGACCGGACTGCTGATCATTCTGGCTTGTTCTTGTGTGGATAAAAATTGGGACAATTACTATGTCAAGCCCGATTATACTGTGAGTGGCAATACCTTTGAAATTTTAGCAAAGAATTCTAATTATAAGGAGTTTAAAAGTCTGGTTAAAAAAACGGGATATGACTCTTTGCTGCGCAGCCCAAATCTTTATACCGTATTCGCCCTTAAAAACGGCGCTTTCGCCGGCATTGATACGGTTTCAGGTCTTGCTGCTCTGAAAAATATCATAGGAATGCACATTGCTCCATCTGCCGTGTATAAGGAAGATTTGGTCAACAATGCTATTTTGGGGGTATCGGGCAAATTACTGAAATTTGCGGCTGGCACTACAGGATACACGGTCAATAACCTTAAAATTACCAGCAGTGAAACCCGGACCGCAAACGGTGTAATCTACGAAGCCGAAAAAGTGATCATGCCCGTAGCAAGTATCTATGATGTCATTTTTGCCAATGCGGATTTAACCTCCATGAAAGATTATATTGGTTCAAGTTACAAGGCCATTATTGATCCAATCAATAATATAAAAATAGGATTTGATACCTTAAATGTCCCCATTTACCAGGCCCCGGTGAAATATATACAATTCTCGGAATATTTATCCATTGCCAGGCCTCAGGACGAAAGCATTTTAACAACCGGATTTCTACCTTCCAATAAGGCAGTTAGTAAAGCGGTGGCTGATATGCTGGTTGCCAATGGCGGACGGCCCGATATGATTGTTCCCCGTCTGGGGACCAAACATGGCGATACACTTGTGGGTGGACGTTTCTTCAAAAGTTCAGTTACTTATGTCGGAGATACTGTCGTATTGCTGAATAACTTGTTCAAGTCGGTTTTGGTACGGGGTGAAATCCCTGCCCTTGCCAGCGCCACAAACAGTTTTACCAATATTCTCGGAGGAACAATTAATGTTGCAAAAACGCAGGTTAAAACCGATGCAAAGGTCGCCAGCAACGGATATTACTACGTGCTCGATGATCTAACTGTACCGGAAATATTATACCGCAAAGAGTTTATGTTTCTTCCTACTCCCAGGATACCGGGCCCTGTTGATCCGCTCATCACCATTCCAAATCCCAATATTATCTATTCGAATGAGGCAAATACAAGTCCTGCAGTTGTTACATCCATCTCCACTGCCGCGGCCAATCCTCCTTATACATTTAATGTAACAACAACAGACAAAACAGTCACAGGAAGATACACCAGGTTTAATCTCACTAAAGTCGGGGGTATGGTTGATTTTATCATCCCCTATGTCACGAAAGGTTATTACAGAGTAGTGCTGGGATATATTCCTGAGGCAAACAATGGAATGGTAAGCGCGAGCTACGGAAGTCAGCAATTAATCCAGAATATGAATACTTCCACGCAATTAAACAGCCGTGCATTGCTTTATGTCGCCAAGGATATTGGTACAATTAACGTGCTAAACCATGGAGCAGTACAGATTAAGTTCACTTGTACCAATTCAAATCCTGTGACTTTTAATCAGTTCACCTTTTGTGTAGATTTTGTTAGACTGGAACCGGTCCCGGCACCGTAATTAATTTTTTACTATAATCTGAGATCAATGAAAAAAGTTATGAGTGAAAAATGTAGGTGTAATACCTTAAAAAAACACAATATGATAAAATATGCTTCCGTTTTGATTGCATTCTTTTGGACATGTCTGTCATTGCATGCACAGGAACCCACTACAATAAAAGGAACAGTTACTGACTTTATATCTTCAAAGCCTATTGCAAAAACCAATATCAGCATAAAAGGGGCATTGGGAAACAATACTGAGACTTCTGAAAAAGGGACGTTTGAATTGAAAGTACCCTCCGTATATTCTGTTCTTATCGTCTCGTATCCCGGTTATCAAAGAAGAGAATATCCGCTGAACGGGAATAAGGAGGTAATAATAACCCTTGCACCTGAAAAACTTGACATTGGTGAATCGGTGGTTCGTTTGCCTTATTTCACGATAAATGAGAAGGATTTGAATGGTTCATATGCCGTTGTTTCGAAGGTATATGATAAAACCATCCAATACCGCGACATCTTTCAAATGTTGGAAGGGACTGTTCCAGGACTTGAAGTCCAGGCTAATTCAGGAGTACCAGGTGAAGGTTCACAGCTGAATCTCAGGGGTATTCGCTCGCTTTATACCACAAATACACCGTTGCTGATTGTCGATGGTGTGCCGGTTGTGAATCAGGAATTAAACAGTTCAATTGTTCGGGGAAATGTTTACAACTTTTTGTCCGATATCAATGTAAAGGATATTGAGTCTGTTACTGTTTTACGTGATGCTTCAGCAGCCGGTATTTATGGTACGCGTGCCGCAAACGGGGCAATTGTAATTACGACCAAACAGGGGACAAACGGTAAATCGTTCCTTGATGTTTCCACACAGCAAACAATGTCGCTCCGATTCAAGGAAATGCCAGTATTGAACTCTTCTGAATACCTCTCATACCTGTCGTCCAAACTTTACGGTCAGGGGTTAACACAGCAGACAATTAATCAGCAATTCCCATTTCTGTCAAATACAAATACAAATACTGTTGCCTACTGGACCTATGCAAACAATACCGACTGGCAGAAGGAAGTGACCCGCGATGCATTTTCTCAGGATTATTATTTAAACCTTCGCGGAGGTGATGTTACCTCCAAATACTCTTTAAACGTTGGATACAACAATTCTGACGGAGTAGGGAGAGGAATTGACAACAACAGGTTTACCTCCCGCTTTAATCTTGACTTCAGAATTTCCAGAAAACTGACTGCCGGTATGCGTGTAGGTTTTAGCCGCACCCAAAAGAATCTGATGGATCAGGGAAATGAGGAGCGGACAAACCCTTTGTATTTAAGTCTTGCTAAACCATCCATATTTGCCCCTTTTCAAAAGTCAAATACCGGAGTTGATGGTCCGTTTCTGAGTCAGCCAGGTTTCGATCTGCTGAGTAATCCTATTGCCGTTGTTAACGGTGTCAGTAACGAAGTGCTCAATACATGGATTCTGGGAAGCGTTTTTGCACAGTATGAGCTGAGCAAATCGCTAAAGACCAAATTCTCCCTGACGTTGGATCGGAAAGGTTTGGAGGAAGATCGTTTTACCCCTGCAAACGGGATTGTTCCGGTCAACAATGACCCCCGTTTTGACCGTACCTCGGAAGAGCAGTTGATTACCGAGAAAATCATGAGTATTGAACATACCCTTACCTACGAAAAGCAATTAAACGCAGATAACCGTTTATTGGCTTATGCAGGTTATAATATCGAGGTTTCAAACTTTATAAACTTCTACGGTTATACCATTCACTCCACCTCCGACGATTTTCAGGGATTGGGTGACGGAATGAAACTGGCGATGTCAGGGATTGATGAAACCACTCATAACCTGTCAGTTTTTGCAAATGCAGATTATACCTTCCGCGAAAAATTCTTTTTGAAAGGTGGCGTCAGACTGGATCAGTCGTCCAAATTTGGTGATCTCTATAACAAGGGTTTAAACCTCGGCTCGATGCCGGTTGCTGTGCTCCCCTATACCGGATTGACCTGGAAGGTAAAGGCAGAACCGTGGATGAAATCACTTTCATTTATTGATGATTTTAACCTTCGGGCCTCCTGGGGACTGACCGCCAACCAGAACATCCCGATCAATGCCCGCTATTCGCTTTATGAATCCACATTTTATACCTTCAAACCGGGGATTGCCCCTTCCAATATCGGAAATTCAGGTATCCATTGGGAAACGACAAACAATCTTAACATTGGAACTGATTTTTCAATCCTGAAGAAATCATTGGGAATCAGGTTTGATTATTTCAATACCAACACAAAAGACCTTCTTGTACCCAAAATTATAAATGACCTGAATGGTTCAAATCTTTACTGGACTAATCAGGGATCACTTAAAAATTCCGGTTTTGAACTTGGTATTAATACGTTGGGACATGCTGGTAACCTGGTCTGGAAGTTAGGTTTTAATATTGCCAAATACACCAACCAGGTGAGCGATTTGCCATTTGGCTTACCAATCATTGGCGGGACAAACGGATTTGCCTCAATCGCTCAGAATGGCAGCGCTGCAGGATTGATCTATGGATTCCAAAATCTGGGAGTCTTCAGAACTGCTGCTGAAGCCACTGCTTCAGGTCTGATCAATGACAAGGGAGTACCCTATAAGGCGGGCGATTTTCATTATGCTGACCTGAAAAAGGATGGCATCATTAACGACAAGGACATGACAGTGATTGGAAATCCAAATCCCGATTTTTTCGGAGGGATAACCGCCAGTTTATCTTACAAAAATTTTGACCTGGATGCTGTTTTTACCTATTCGTATGGCAACGACCTGCTGAATGTTCTCCGGATGAA
This sequence comes from Prolixibacteraceae bacterium, assembly GCA_023251475.1. Classification (GTDB taxonomy): domain Bacteria; phylum Bacteroidota; class Bacteroidia; order Bacteroidales; family Prolixibacteraceae; genus JAAFHB01. Next base: position 9,527 of record JAHEYS010000155.1, on the reverse strand, counting down.
ACTTGAAACAGGAGATGGATACGAAAATCAATCGGTTACAGTGCTGGGTCGCTGGGCCACAGATGGTGACAATGCAAAAGTCCCAAACATTCTATATGGGGATCCGGCAGGCGACCGTAGACCTTCGACTGCATATATTGAAGACGGCTCTTATTTGAAAATGAAGTCTTTGACCTTATCGTATTCCATTGCGAAGCAAATCAGCTTCATGCGCTCAGCTCAATTCTACATTTCAGGTTATAATCTTTTTACCTTAACCAATTATCTTGGCTGGGACCCCGAAGTTACAGGGGGACAAGGTGTATTTTCGAGAGGATATGATTTCGGAAATTATCCCCAATCAAAAATGATCATGGTTGGAGTTAAACTTGGATTATAGTTGATTTAGAAACGTACTTTTATTTTTGAATAATTTGAAATTCTGAAATAAGTAAAAAACATAAACGAATGAAAAATAGATTATTATACATTCTGCTGACTATTACTTTTGTAATTTCGTTTTCATGCAAGGACTATTTGACGGTCAAACCGGAAGGGTTTGTACTTGCGGATCAGGCTTTTCAAAATGCTGACGATGCCATTTCAGCTGTATCGGGGCTATATGGCATGATGCAACCCCTGGTTGACCAGATTTACCTTGCAGGCGAAGCGCAGGGCGACCTTGTGGTGTCGGCCCGTGGGGCAGACAAATATATTGCTGAAATAGCCCAGAACAGGGTGACTGCCCAAAACCCGTACACCGATTTTACCAATTTTTATAAACTGATTGTTGCCTGTAACAATGCATTGACAGGTGTGGCAAATATTCTGAAGGTTGACCGGGTAAATTATGGTTTGGGAAAATATACATTTGATGTTGCCGAAATTAAATACATCAGGGCGTGGACCTATCTCCAACTGGTAAAGATTTGGAAAGATGTTCCTTATATCCCGGAGACGATCACTTCTGTCGATCAGATTACGGCTATTGCACCCGAAACCAGTGACCTTATTTTAGGGCGCATTTTAAAGGATGCAAATGCGAATTTCGACCAGTTGCAGATCGCCCGGTTGCCAAATACAGCCAGCTTTGCTGATATTAATATCTCCAGAGCACAGTTTACAGCCCAGTCAGCCCGTTTTCTGTTGTGCGAAATTTATCTCTACCAGGGCGATTATACCAAAGCATGGGAGACCATTCTTCCAATGTTGCCATTTGGGGAGCGCGATAACGAAACTCTGCGCGGAATTTCGCCAAGTTTAAGCCCCAGGTTCTGGTATGAAAAAATTAACGGCTATATGCCTGAGGCGCTTTACAAGGAGTGGGGTTTATATATTGATTTTGACGGGAGTAAGGGTCAGAAAAACAGCCTTCAGCGTTGGACCAATAATAAAAATGGGGGGATATATGCCCTGAAACCAAGTACAAACGCCATTGATAATTGGAGTAAAACGCCGATGATGTTATTATCCTACCAGATTACCAACCTTGGCCTTTACTTTAATTATTTATATCCGCGAGGATACAATTATATCTCAGACAGTGAAGGTTATCCGGTTCAGGGTTGTCCAAGTGACAGTACCCGGGGGAAAGGATTTTCCTATAATATCGATGGGCAGGACACCTTAATATTTAAGTATCTCCTCAATACCAGGTTTGTAGCCAGGAATATCCTTCAGGGTAATCCACACAGTAATGATGATTCACAGTTTCTCATTTACCGGACAGGCCCTTTCTTCCTGAAGACGATGGAAATTCTTAATAATATGGGACTCCCATTTCAGGCTTTGATGTACCTTAATGGCGGTGATGGCCCCGGTGTAGAAAGTACCCGTTACAGGGTGTTTTGTATGCCATTCAAAATGAGCTCCAATGGTGAAGATCCTACCCGGCAGGTGAACAGGTTTATCCTTGAAGAGATGGCCCTCGAAGGCGCTTTTGAAGGGTTGCGCTGGTTCGACCTGGTCCGTTTTGCACAACGGTCGGGCTACCAGAACTGGCTTGGTGAGTATGTGTCGAAAAAGTATCCGGCCAGTCAAAGAGAGGCAATCAAGACACGCTTAAGCAATCCTGTGTACTGGTACTTCCCCTATTATTATAAAAATGTCATTACAAATACACTGTTGCAACAGAAACCTGGATATTAATCCGCAACTGGTTATTACTCAATTAAACTGAAAATAATTGTCTCAAAAATATTCAGCTATGTTAAAAAATATAATATATTCAGTAACTATTCTGTTGGGTTTACTTCTTTTTAGTGGTTGCCAGCAAGAGGTAGTCGCCCCGGATTTTTCACAACCCATTGTCGACCGTTATGTCGATAAGGGTACTGTGACAGTGGGAAGTGAAGTCATCACAACCGGTCCGTTAAAGGATTATGAATCTGACAGCGAGGTTGTTTATAAACTGGTGGTGACTTCCAAAAAACCACTCTCAGCGTTTACTGTGAGTTCAAATACCGATGCCGTTTCACAATTGTCACGTGTTCTAAAAACCGAACCCGACGGTGTTATCGACCCAAAAGGGAATTTTACCAAAGAGGTGAATAGTGTGGTTATTTATTATGCCTATCATATCCATCCGCTCGTTGCAGCTTTAACGCAAATTACGCTCACTTTTAATTTGTTGAACAACAGTAATTATGCAACTTCCGTTTATCATACTTTTTCGGTCATTAAGAAAGGTAGCACGGATGGTAAACTGTTAAATGTCATTGATTTTAGATATACTAACGCCACTTCCCGTGGTATCGGTGAACAGGAACGTATATTGGACGAATCGGAAGGAACGAGGCCTGAAGCAGAGGCCAATAACAGCGGTCCCTTATTTTCGTTTAAGTATAAATTCGGACTTACCAATGACCTTGACGCCATTTCACTTGCTGACGATATTGATTTGGTAGGTTACCGTACCTGGTACGCCGGAACAGATCCGGTTTTGGCAACCAGTAATTTTTATGTTGTTTCACCAAGTGATACGGTAGTACTGACTTCAGCTTATGCAGGAGCGACTGCCGCCTCTATCCAGTTTTACGGAACCAGCGGAACGGCAACTGTCTCTCTGGCAGGGATCAATTGTCTGGCTACTTTCAGGTCCAATTTGAATACAACCGCCTCCGACTTTGTGACGGCTTATAAAACTGTTTTCGCAAATGCTGGTCTTACGTTGTCCGCCTCGTCAGCCAAACTGACATGGATCGCAACCAAGCGCAGCGTTGGTTTTGAACCTGTGAAAGTTACCATGTTGACCGGATCCCTGGATGGTTTGAACGATGTTACGAAAACACTCCGGAAGAATGTGATCATGAGAAATACCATTCGTCAAATGTCAAAAAAATTAAAGAGCCAGGGGAAAGATCTGAGGGTTGTTTACTTTAAAAGATTGGATAACATCGTCGGCACCAACAGGGTAACACCTGCAGATTTTGATATTCTTACCCATGATAATGAATTTGATACATTACTTGCGGGAATTCAGGCCGGAGGACAAACAAAAACGGATGTGATGAATCTTGATCAGGTATACGGTTTTGTCATGAGTGACGGCAAACGGGGATTATTTCGTACCCAGGGAACCACGGTCTATCTCGACGGGGTGAACGTGGCGGTTCCGCTTCCAAATGCCAGCAACTGGAATTTGTACGGTATGATCAAGTATCAGAATACAAAATAGACGGATCCGGTTTAGAAATATCTTGAATCTTAATCCCTTAAAGGATGAGAAATATAATATTATCGTTTTTACTGACTGTTTCGAATCTTTTAGGGCAAGCATCTTCAACAACCGGACCGGATCCAAAAGACCCTTTTTCTCACTATCTGACTGGAAAATCTCCTGAGATAGTGAAAGATTTGGGGGTTGAAACAAGACCCGACGGAATAAAAATTCACCGGCTGGTCTTTTTGTCAAGGATCTTAAAAACTCCGGCAGGACCTGATTCATCACTTGTATATGTGGCGATTGCTAGTCCTGCCGGAAAGGGTCCCCATCCTGCCATTGTCAGGTTACATGGAGGAGGGGGGATTGCCGATATTCCGGCAGCTGCCGGTTCTGCCAAAATTGGTTATGTTTCACTGGTACTTGACATTCCCGGCATTGCCGGAAAAGATAAAAGTCCATGGAACAAAGGACCCTGGCAGAAAATGGGAAAAATAACTGCAACCCCTGATGTTTCAAATAGTTCCTTGTTTGATGCGGTACTGGCTTCGGTACAGTCTTTTTATCTGCTGCGAGCGCAGCCGGAGGTTGATCCGGCAAAAATGGGGGTAGCCGGCGCATCCTGGGGAGGATACGTTTCAACCATGGTGGCATGCCTGCTCGATAAGGATCTTGCTGCTTCCTGGTCGGTATTTGGTTCGGGAAGTTTCATGCAGGGATCTTACGAAATGGGTAATATTGGGAAACTGCCCCAGGCCGAAAGAGAGGAATGGATCAGATACCTGGATCCCGGTAGCAGAACTCAGAATATTACCAAACCCTTTTTTATTGCAACAGCCTCAAATGACCGGCATTGGTCCTGGATGGCAGTTCAGACGACCTTGTCAAAAATGAAAGGGGCGGTAAACCAGATGTACTCGCCAAATACCAACCATATGATCAAATGTCCTGGCGGAAGCGAAATGATACCCTTTTTCAATCAGTATCTAAAAGGTGGTGCACCCATGCCAAAAGTAACTGATATCAAAACCCAAAGGCTGAGCGACGGAAGCATCCAGGTTCAGTTCAAGGTTTCAAACGTTGCAGATCCTGTCAACCCAAAGGTTTACTTTACTTCCCCTGCTCTTCAGCCTTTATGGACAGAAAGGCTTTGGGAATCAGTGAATGCCAAAGGAAGTGCAAAAGGGTATGAGGCGGTAGTTCCCGCATCTAAAGCTTCCGGGTTAACCGATCTGTTCGCCTTTATTACTGATCATCATCCTGAACTTGGTCAGGACAGTACCTCCGTTACGAGTCTGATTCTGGAGGTTAAATGAGGCTGGTCAGTTGGCACATAAAACAAAAAGCTTTATTATGAGATTCAGTTACAACAATAGAAGAAGAATAAAAATTCCTCTTACAAAATGGTTGCTTTTTATTGGAGCTTTTCTGGTTGCCCTGAACCTTCAGGCCAAAACTGAATATCCGGATATTAAAAGAGAGCCACTGAGATGGTCCAAAGAGGGAATCAGCATCTTGTTGAAAGATGAACTGAATATTCCGAATATGTCGTGGCCTCAAACACTGCTTGAATACCCGGTTGATTTTTCGTCGGAAACGGTCAGTGTAAAAGATCTGACCCTGATGGAAATGGGATCAAACTTATCCGTTCCGTTTCAATTTGCAGATATTAAAACAGTCCAGGGGAAAATCCGGTCTGCGGTTCTGTGCTTTTTCTCTGATTTACCATCCGGGGCAAAAAAGGTGTTCCGTCTTTCACGTAAAACAAATCTTTCGGGAATTGAAGTGCAGCAACTTCCAAATTCGGTTTCTGTCGTATCTGATGGGGCGGCAAACACAATCGGAAATGGTTTGGTTAAATTCCGGATGGCACTCCCGGGTAATTATCAGAAACTGACGCCACCCATCCTCCAAATTGGAAATAAAACCCAATGGCTCGGTCATTCTGTTGTGCCCTCTAAACTTCCTTTTCAAAAGATGATCGTGAGCGAATTGTCTGCCGGACCTTTATTTGCGCAATATCTGCTTGATTACCAGTTTTCCGGAGGAAAAAGTTTTCAGCTTAAACTGCGTTTGGTTGCCGGGATGGATTACCTGGAAACCGAAGAAAATATGACAGGCTTTACGGTAACAGATTCGTTAGCCTGGAAAATTGTGTGGAGCAATTTTCAACCCGAAACCCGTTACTGTCCCAACCGGCCTTCAGCCCCCACTTTCAAGGACAAGAAAGGTTATGAAAGCTTTACGTGGGAGAAAATATCAGGAAGCGAAGGCAATCCGCTCAGCGAACGACATCCTGATTTACCCTACGATCAAAAGAATCTGCCGGATGGATTGTTGCCGTTTAAACTTGCACCATATCATAACTGGATGACATGGTGGCGATTGCCAACTGCTGCTTTCTGGAATGAAAAGTCGGGTCAGACGGTGGCGCTTTTCATTAAGGATTTTGAGAAATGGGAGGATCCGGATTACCCGCTCTGGACAAGTAAGGACAACCTGTCGGTACATTATTATTATAAAAACGGATTTTACTGGAGTTTCCCTTTAGTAACAGGAAAACGGTCAACAGCCCTGGCGATTTATCCCCATTCGAAAGATATTGAAGTAGCTAACCGGACCAATCTTGCACAGGTTTATGTCGATTATCTCAGGCGGTGGTACGGATGGATTTCACTGAATAAAACCAAAGACTGGGTGTTGGACTACGGATCTGGCAAACCGGTTCATCCGCCACTTTTTAAATCGCAGTCGCTTGAACGCACCTTTAACCCTAAGGAATTGTTAATTAATCTGAGACGCAAGGTCAGCGACATGGCCGATGCAGGTGAACGCTCAAAAGGGCCTAATCCCTCCTTCTCCGGCGATATTTATATGAGTGTCCCCTCCTTTTTTGAGAATGTTGAAGGAAGATTAACAGAAGCTGAATACCGGCAGGCCCGGGCCTATTACTTATTCATGACCTATATTTTTATGGATGAGGCCCTGATGCCGGTGCGCAATATGCTGAGCGGTCACCCGAATTTTCTTTCGAACATCAAGGCTGTTTTGGGAATGGCTGTATTTCTTTTTCCCGACCATCCGCAAGCCAAAGAGATGGCCGATCAGTTTGAAAAGGTAACCGCCCTGAATTTAAGATACCATACACGTCCTGAGGAACCGGCATGGGAGGCGAAAGGGGGGCGCTGGACCGAAAATATGGCGCTTTATACCTGGGCTTTTCTGAATGGCACCTTACGGACAAGTTTTGTACTTCACCATTTCTATGACGGGAAGAACAGACTTTTGCAACCAAATATCTCTCTTTATGCGGATTGGCTCTTAAACGGGTTGTCATCACCCTTGGAGAAAGAAAATAACAGAAGGCAAATATTACCCCAGGGTGCCCATTCCAGAACCGGTATGCCAACAACCCTGTTTTATACCCTTGGAAACGAGCTTTTTGATTATGATCCGCTTCTTGCTGAACATATTTTTTGGTCCACCTCTCCTAAAGACATGGGATTTGAGGCGCCGTCACAACGACCAAACCCATGGGACGCACCGGTAAAAGCATTGTTTATACACCAGGAAGGAACCAATCCACATCTGAAATCTGAAAAATATACCGGATACGGTTTTAACCTGCGGAAGAATTTCGGCCTGCCGGATGAAATGTTTGTCCATTTACAACAGATCGACGACGGACCTAACTACCGTTGGGGACGCGCCGGCAAAGGTGGAAACGGGATCATCTATTATTATGCGGGCGGAAAGCGTTACAGTCATAACGGGATTGAAGATGTCGGTGATGCCCCCATGGGTGATACCGAACGTTGTACCAACTTTGGTGTTAAGAAGGAGAAAAGCTATCGTTGCATTGGCGATTACCGGAGCGTGGGACGGAATGATCTGACTGATCCTTTGTATGATTTTGGATTTGCACAGTTTGCATCTGTTCAGGCAAATAATGAGGCCTCCCCCGAATATAAATCCCGTAGTGTACTCATGTCAGGCAATGACTATATTCTCATTTTTGACGATGTGAAAGATAATTCAGTCGAAGGGAGGCTCTCATGGTTTGTCGGGAAAGATGACGATTATCCATTCATTCACCAGCTAAAACCAGGTGCGCTCGGAGTTGACTCCAATATGCAGCCCTCTAAAAGTTACTATCACGATGATAAGGGTTCGTTAACCACAAAAGGAAAATTTTATGACGGGAAAGGTGATTTCATCACTCTGGTGACGCACAGGGAGCAGATTAAGCCAGTACAGGATGGCGACACTTACCGGATCGTCAAACCCGATGGTTCAACGGAATGGGTTCTGCGTGACGACCACAAACTTATATTCAATCGTGAAAACCTGATTTTTGAAGGGACAGCAGGCATTATTCACCAATCGGCCGATAAAAAGTTTTGCAAAGCCGCCCTGTTTCAGGGAACAAAAATCGGGATTCCGGGTTTAGTCGTCCAGTTCCAGAAGCTTCCACAATATGGGGGGATGAGTATTCAAAACACCCCGGATGGGTTTTCAGGGATGATACAGGTTCGGGAAGAAAACAATGTACAATTTTCACTGCATCAGGCCTCCAAAGGTTTGGTTTTTTACCTTGACGGGAAAGAATTGACATTTAAACCAGAGGGTGAAAATCAATACTCAGTGAGGGTTCCATCCGGAAAACATAAATGGCAATGGAACAGTAACGGAGTAACTCCTGAACCACCTCAAATCACACGTTCAGTAAGCGGGGCAACCTGGTGTGAAGTAGTATGGTCTTCGGTAGCCGGGGCTGCAACCTACTCCATTCAAAAAAGCATCAACGGCGGGGCCGACTGGAGTAATGTCGCTGAAGGAATTCAAACAACAAGTTACAAAGTTGGAGGATTAACAGCCGGGCTGAAGGTTCATCTTCGTGTTCTTGCTATGGGAAAGGGTGGTGTCAGTGAGCCATCAAATGATTATCCGGTCTACCCTGAAAGCACTAAACCGCATACCCCGGAAGGGTTAATTGCGATGAAAAGCGGGAATGAAGTCAGCCTGACCTGGGGTCAGGTACTGGGTGCCGACCGGTATATCGTGTATCAGAAAACCAAAGGAAATGCTGATTTAACAAAGGTCTGGTCGGGTACGGAACGAAAAGCGTTGATTAAGTTAACCGGGGATAAGAAGATCTACGAATTCTGCGTCACTTCCAATAACGGGAATGGGGAGAGTCTAAAAAGTATTATCGCCGATACTGATGAGCATTCAATCCTTAATTGGTATCCTATTCCGGGGGAGCTGTTCCGTCGCGATACGGAGAGCGCGGAAAATGGTTATAACGAATATAATCACTGGATTGAACAGGAAATGCCAATCTTAAAATATCCGTTTCAACTTAAAAAATAATTGATAAAAAGAGGCGACGAATATGTACAGGAACATCAACATACAACGAATGGGTAAAATATTTAAATGGGTAATTCTCATCTTTATCATGGGAATTTCAGGGATCAGTTCCGGACAGAACGGTTACCTGAATCCGGTGATCCCCGGCTTTTATCCCGATCCAAGTGTTTGTCGTGTTGGCGAAGATTTTTACCTGGTAAACAGTTCGTTTGAATACTTTCCGGGGGTTCCTGTTTTTCATAGCCGCGATCTGATTCATTGGGAACAGATTGGCTATTGTCTGACTCGTGATTCTCAGCTCCCTTTGCAAAAATGTCATTCATCGGGAGGAATTTATGCCCCCACCATCCGTTATCAGGAGGGTTTGTTTTACATGATCACCACCAATACAACCAGTGGCGGAAATTTTATGGTAACTGCAACTAATCCGGCAGGACCATGGTCAGAACCGATTCATGTGGAACCGGCGGGGATCGACCCGGATCTTTTTTTCGAAAAAGGAAGGGCCTTTGTT
>JAHEYS010000417.1 GCA_023251475.1 Prolixibacteraceae bacterium | reverse complement strand
CAATTTGCCTGCCTGTTGGTGAAAAGCCTGTATCGTTGGCTCGCTGTATTCCCAAAGGGGATAACTGACAGCAGTTGCCCCTTTATTCTGAGAATGACCCGTGATGTAAAAGCATTCGTCACCGATCCTGGCGGCAACGACCACATCCAAAGGGAATGTCCCATTGTTGGCCTCAATCCATTTGTTTAACTCTTTCTGAACCCCCTTTTGAAGCGCCAGCCGGGTACTTTCCGCAGAAGCGCTCACATTTCCGCGACTGAAAATCCAGTACTTATTTGTCCCGTGATAAGGCCAATAAACGGCGACACCCACCTGGTCAAGTAAGGCTTTATCCAGTCCGGACAGGTCAAATGAAATCTCATAGAGCTTACGTTTGGAGGTCTCGGAAGATGGGGCCATATCCGGGGTTACGCTGTCAGATTCGGGTTTTGTACCTGCCTGCGCAATAGCTATTTCGGCTTTGATTATCTTCAGGTGCTGTTTCCCGTCGAATTTCTTTAACGGGACAATAATTTCCACTTTTAGCGGATCGGGCATATCCGGAAAATAGTGGCCGATAGGTTCGCCTTTCCCGGCATCGCCTGTACTCCCACCATTCATCGTATAGGCAAAACCTTTATTGTATACAGGTGGTTCGATGATAATTTTATTCTTACCTGCCACAAACTTAAAAAGATGACGGTCGATCGCCTTTCCCTGGTAAACCCCGCCAATCAGCAATGCATCGACAGGTACCAGGCCTGCATCCCTGACCGAACCTGCACTTTCGGTAATTTCGGGCAATCCAATGTGGTATTTCATCCCCCACTGACGGGCCAGCTGAAGTTTTTCGCGGGCTTCTTTGACATCACGGGCACTGATATTGATAAGACCTACTCCGTGAGCTTTCAGGTCGGCAAAGTCCGTTTCGGTAGACACCACCTTTTTGTAGGTAGTCCAGGCAACAGGCAATGCGTTTTCTGTTTTCGTTTGAGCGGAGAGGGTAAATGTCATGCCCATTGCAAAAAAAAGCAATGATGTTTGCCTGATTCCGGCGATAAAATGTCTCATTTTATATAATATTATTCCCTTTTAACCAGAGTATCATCAATTCCATCCATTGCTGGTGATAGGTAAATGTTTCCTTCATTCCCCATCCATGCCCCCCTACCGGGAAAATATACATCGTGGCAGGAACTTTATTGTGCTTGAGGGCAAGATAAAATTCAATGCTGTTTTGCACCGGAACACCGTGATCATCATCACTGTGAAAAAGGAGTGTCGGAGGCGTCCGGGGCGTAACCTGTAACTCATTGCTGTAGAACTTATATAACTCCTTTGGCGGATTTTTTCCCAGCAGGTTATTGAAGGAACCCCGGTGTGAAATGGTGGTGTCAGCGCTGACTACCGGGTAAAAAAGGACAGCGAAATCGGGGCGTGTCACACTGTCGGTAAAATGGGTCGCAACCGTCGAGGCAAGGTGTCCGCCGGCAGAAAATCCCGATATCCCCACCTTATTTTTGTTGATGTTCCATTTTGAGGCATTTTCACGAACGATACGAAGGGCTTGCTGGGCATCGCTTAGCGGTACCTGGTGGTGACCATTCGGCATCCGGTATTTAAGTATAATTGCAGCCACACCCTGGGTGTTCAGCCATTTTGCAACCTCATGCCCCTCGTGCGACATAGCCAGACCACTGTAACCACCACCCGGACAAACAACGATTGCTGCAGTTGCACTTTTGCTTTCAGGCAGGTAAACAAAGATTTTTGCATCCAAATCGGGAGGTACACTCTTCCCATTTACCATCTTAGGGGTATTGGGGATTTCATTGCTGTTAGGCGCACCGTTGGGCCAAACCGGTAATTCAATAGGCTGTGATTTCGCGCCAATTGTGAATAGCACAATAATGAGCGCTGCAAAGAATGATTTATTCATGTTTATATGATTTATATTTAATTAATTGACTGCAAGAAAAATAAACATATTTCGTACCGCTGGCACGAATTTAATTTCAGAATCCTGAATGAATCAGGCATTTAAATCCTGTACAATTCTCTTTGCCACCCAAATCGACAGGAATTGTCCTATAGCTATGGCAAGCAGGGCATATTTCAGCGCAAAATCTTCCGATATCATCACCGAAAGGAGGATAAACATCCCGCAGCCAATCAGCCTTCCGGCATAAAGTCCCCATTCGTGATTCAGAATATAGGCAAACTTATTCCGGTTTTCCAATGCTGCCACTTTATCGATCACTCCCAGCAAAATCGGGAAATAAGCGATTTCAAGCAACGGCCTGGCAATTGTAATGCACATCATAAAAATGATCACACCCACCCCCGAAAACAACACTGAATTCACAAAAAATCCCGCCGTAAAAATCGACAACCCGATGGTAAAGATCAACAGCCGATGCTGCGGTTTGGCCATCCGTCCAATCAGGTAGAGGACCACCGCAGATAGAATAGCGGCAACAGACTGCAAGGTTCCCAGCGTCCCCTCCTTACCCAGCAATCTCATAATCAACATAATAGGAGCAGTTACGATTGCTCCCTGCGCGAGACCTTTCAGGAGTGCCATACCCAGCATCTTCCACCACAACGGTACAAAATGAAAAAAGATAAATGGTTCCCGCTTCGGATTCTCAAAAGTACCACGATGTACCAGTACGGATGAAAAAAACGTCAGTAAAAATACAAATCCAGTCAGTAAATAATAGGCAAGCTGTGCATTCCCGCCTAACAAGAAACCCTTATCGGCGAGTGCAATGAAATTTCCGGCCAGAAACGGAATTACGACAAATGTTAAGGTGTAGAAAAAGGTCTCCATGCTGAAGTAATAGTTCCTGTTTTCGTCGGTAGTTGATGAGAGTGACAGAAAATCGCGGTTTGCCCAGAAAAAGCCATACGATAATCCCATGATGAGTCCGGCGATGATGATGCCCGTGAGATTAATATGATCGATCATCATCATGGCAGTCATTGAAACTCCGCTTAAAAGCATCCCCAGTGAATAGAGCCGGGCAATCCGGATATATTTCAGCAGGAGTCCGTTTACCAGGAACGTGAGTGGTATCCCGGAATAGAGTGCCAGCTGGTACGACATCACCCAGGTGGTATTCGATGATGAACGCATGATATACGCCCCAACAAACATCTCGATGATGGGTAAGACCAGGGCATAAATCAGGTTGGTCATTAATAACAGCCGAAGATTTCGCGGATGCGATTTATAAAACTGGTACTCTTTTTTAAATTTTTCAATCATTTGTATCGATATTAAGCTAATTGGGTTAAACTATTCAATATTTCGTTCAGTGAAAATGTGGCGCCGCAGATGTGTTCATCCGAAGCCCCATAATAAATGGTCACCTGGTCGCCATCGACGAGATGACCGTTGGTAAACACCACATTACCGAAGAACCCGGTTTTTTCATAATCTGCGATGGGTTCCATGATCGGCGATTCGGAGCGGGCAAGGATCTTTGACGGGTCGTTCAGATCGGTCAAAAAAGCGCCAAGGCAGTAACGGTTATTCCGGTCGGCGCCATGGTAAATTTCGAGCCATCCTTTTTCGGTACGGATGGGTGATGCCCCTGCCCCAATCCGCTGCTCATCCCACATCCCTTTCCGTGTTGTCAAAATACACTGGTGATTTCCCCAATGTTTCAGGTCTGGTGATTGGGACAACCAGATAAAATTACCCCCGATATCGACACCACTTGGACGGTTGAGTGCATAATAATAATCACCCAGCTTCTCTTCGAATAATGCGCCATCTTTATTGTGGGGCAGAAAAATCATCCCTTTCCGCTCAAAATCCTTCCAGTCACGCGTGCTCATCATTCCTATTCCAACGCCATTTTCCGAAACGGCCGAGTAGGTGAGATAAAACGCATCTCCGATCCGGGCAACCCGGCAATCCTCGATTCCAAAAGTTTCGAGCGCCCCTTTTCCGGTCAGGATGACCGGAGGTTCAGGCTCGCTGAAATGTATCCCATCATCACTTGAAACCAACCGCAAATGGGAAAGGGTGGTCAGGTAAGATTTACCACAATACTGAGTCACCCTCGGATCCGACAAATCGATGTCAGGATGGTCTTTTTCCAATTCAAGTATTTCCATGGTACCATCGGGTTTCAGAATCGGGAAGGATATAAATCCCTCCTTTTGTGCCGGACGTTCTGCAACCCTGATGAGCAACCAAACTTTCTCCCGGTAACTGAACACCCCAGGATTTAAAAGGCATTCGATCCGTAACCCGGGATGACTGGATGGTAAATTGCCCGGACTCAGAAGTGGATTTTCTTTAAACCGTTTTGCGATATCTGTCATTTATTATCTTATTATATATTAGCTACTTAGTTGTTAATTAGTAATGTTCAATTTTCAAATTATGAAATACTCCGCGGCAAACTATTCAGGGTAATAGAGATCAGTCCGAACTCCGGAATTATCCAATGCGCTCCAGGCAGAGATGACCCTTCGGAACTTTTCCCCTGGTTTGGGATTGAAATTGAGCCAGCTCTCCGGATCTGTATCCACCGGACCGGACAACGCACTCTCGCCGTTTCCGTTAACCGACTGCACCGCATATTCATAAATTGGTCCTGACATGGCTGGATGATCGGTAAACAGATTCTCCTTTCCTTTGCAGATCACCTGGTACTTTTCAGCACCCTTCACCCTGCGTAAAAGCTTGTAATCGTTACAACCCAGCACTTTGCCCCAGGTCGCCGTAACATTTCCCGGTTCAATGGCGAGTTTCAGACCATCGGGGAAATGGGGTTTTTCAGCAGTAAAATAGGCCGGATAAACCACCGAGGGGACACTCTGATGCCCGGCATTGACCGCAATCACACGTACATAACATTTCCCTTCG
>JAHEYS010000416.1 GCA_023251475.1 Prolixibacteraceae bacterium | reverse complement strand
AATTCCCCCCATTTCTGAATAAGTCGGGGGAGGATGAAATACATCAGCATGGAAGGATCTCCGAATTGATCAAATTTCCGCACTTTCTAAAAGGTGTCGTAGCTCAGTTTTTCTATGTTGGAGCACAGGTCGGTACCTGGAGCTATATGATTCCGTATATCAAGGATTATATGATAAAATCTGAAAAAGAGGCTGGTTTCTACCTGTTCCTGTCGCTGCTGTTATTCGGGGTGGGTCGTTTTGCCTCTACCGCTCTTATGAAACTGGTCCCTGCATCCAGGCTCATGGCGATTTACAGCATGATCAATATTATAATGGTTGCAATTGCAGTCTTTCTGCCTGGAGGTATTGGCGGATGGTCACTGATCATGACCAGTTTCTTTATGTCGCTGATGTTCCCAACTATTTTTGCACTGGGGGTAAAAGGGCTGGGAGTCAACACCAAACGTGGGGGATCTTTCATCATCATGGCTATCGTTGGCGGTGCGATCTGGACCCCGATTATGGGTTTAATCTCAGATCTGACCAAAAGCCTCGCAGTGGCCATGTCGGTTCCAATGATGGCCTATATTTATATCTGTTATTATGCCCTGGCCGGATCGAAACCTGGCGGACCGGTCAATTTCGATGAGGATCAAAAAATAATTATCACGCATTAAAAAAATGTTGTACAACATTTTTTTAATGCCGCAAAGGTTTGCGCAAACCTTTGCACTATTTTACTGAAAATGAATGGTTGCGGGTAATTATTTTAATCCCGACATTTGTATGGATATCCAAAATTCATTGTTTAAAAATAAAAACTACACAAAATGAAAAGAATTATAGTTGCAGGAGCTGGTGGTTTTATCGGTGGCCATTTGACCAGAAAATTAAAAGATATGGGTAACGATGTTAGAGCAGTGGATAAAAAACCATTGAATCAGTGGTATCAGGTTCATACCGATGTTGATAATCTGGTGCTTGATTTAAACAGCAAAGAGAACTGCTACACTGCTTTAAACGGATTTAATGAGGTATTTAACCTTGCAGCAGATATGGGGGGGATGGGATTCATCGAAAATCACAAGGCCGAATGTATGCTGAGTGTTTTAATCAACACCCATTTACTGATGGCCGCCAGGGACCTGGGGATCGAACGTTTCTTTTATGCCTCATCTGCTTGTGTTTACAATGGCGACAAGCAACAGGATGTTCACAATCCCGGACTGAAGGAAACCGACGCATATCCTGCCCAGGCGGAAGACGGCTATGGATGGGAAAAATTATTTTCGGAAAGAATGTGCCGTCATTTCCGCGAAGATTACGGAATTAATACCCGGGTCGCCCGTTTTCACAACGTATACGGACCACACGGAACCTGGGATGGGGGTCGTGAAAAGGCGCCGGCAGCAATGTGCCGCAAAGTTTTGGAGGCGGAATTGTATGGTAAGGACGAAATCAACATCTGGGGCGATGGCGAGCAAACCCGTAGTTTCATGTACATTACCGAATGTGTTGAGGGAATTCTTAAAATCATGTACAGCGACATCCTGGAGCCAATTAACCTTGGCAGCAGTGAGATGGTTTCAATCAATCAGCTCGTTGATATCGTTGAAAAGATTGCAGGGATTAAACTAAAAAGAAGTTACGATCCAGACGCCCCCAAAGGGGTTCGCGGACGCAACAGCGACAACACCCTGATACTTAAATTACTCGGATGGGAACCCACCTTGCCGCTGGCAACCGGGATGAAAGAAACTTACGACTGGATTAAAACTCAGATGGTTAGCGGGGGAATAAAATAATCAGAATACATTAATAGGGAAAGCAGCCAGCAGCTGATTGCCAGTTGCCGGCTGCTTTGCTATGACCTAATTACAATTTTCAAATAATGAGTGACAAAAAAGTATTGGTCAGCGGATGCTACGATCTGCTCCACGCAGGGCATATCGCTTTTTTTAAAACTGCGTCACAATATGGCAAACTCTATGTAAGTGTTGGAAAGGATGACAACCTGTTTAGGCTAAAAGGGAAAAAGCCTTATTTTACACAGGAGGAAAGGGTGTATATGGTTGGTGCGGTGAAATATGTCACCGAAGCGTTTGTCGCCTCGGGAGATGGGATACTCGATTTTGAGGAGGACATGAAACGCATTCAGCCTGACTATTTTGTTGTGAATTCCGATGGATTCACCGAGGGTAAAAAGCAGCTCTGTGCTGAAAATAATATTGAACTGGTTGTATTGGAACGCATTCCCGAAGAGGGCCTGCCTGCAAGGTCAAGTTCTCAGTCAAAAAAAGATTTAAAATTTCCTTACCGGTTGTGCCTTGCCGGTGGATGGATGGATCAGCCCTGGGTATCGCAGGTTCATTCCGGATCGTGTGTTGTGGCACAAATCTGGCCTGACTTCGACTTTAACGACCGCTCTGGTATGGCGACAAGTTCCCGCAAAATTGCATCCGAATTGTGGGGTGGAAAGATACCGGAAGGGGATCCTGTGCGCAGTGCAAGATTACTCTTTGGCGCCGAAAATCCCCCGGGGTCAGAATATATCTCGGGTTCACAGGACCAGTTAGGCATCTTTCTTCCAGGCGCCAACCGACTCGATTTTAATGGGAAATACTGGCCATATCATATTGAATCAACAGCCGATGCGGAAACCTGTGACTGGCTCTCAGAGGTACTTTACCTGATCCCGCTGGCGCCGCGTCCGGAAGGTTATAACCCTTTGGTAGAAAAAAATCTTTCGTTGGAAAATGTCAAAGGACTGGGAGAAGCAGGCGACCTGTGCTGGGAGGGAATCGTTGAAAAAGATGTGTATAAACTGGGTGCAGGGATGAAACAGACCTTTCTTTCCTGGAAAAAAATGCTCCCTTACACGGTTCCTGAATGGGTATCGGAGGAGATGGAAAAGAATTGGTTTCCCAACTATCCCGGAGCCATTACCTCAGGTAGTGGCGGGGGGTATGTGATTGTCGCTTCAGACAAGGAGATTGCCGGAGCGCTGAAAATAAAAATAAAATATTAGCTGTAATCAGCATTTTATAATTTGCATGCTGTAATTTAGACCTTTTTCTTTTAAAACTTATTACAATGAGCCATAATTTTTGTCTGATAATGGCCGGAGGTTCCGGAACCCGATTCTGGCCCAGAAGCCGGATTAAAAAACCCAAACAATATCTCAGTTTATTTGGTAACCGGTCGCTTATCCAGGAGTCGGTTCAGCGATTCTCCAATTTTATTTCAGAAGAAAACATCTATATTGTTTCGGCGAAGGGGCAAAAAGAGGTTCTTGAACAACAGACAGCCAATTTGCCGAAAAAGAACCTGATTTATGAACCGGTTGGGAAAAACACCCTTCCGGCTATTGGACTGGCAGCTTTATTTATCTCAGAAAAAGATCAGGAAGGGATAATGATCGTCTCCCCTTCCGATCACCTTATCCAGAACGATGAACTATTTAAACAAACCATTGAATCGGCAGTGAAGATTGCAGATGAAAAAAATGGCATTGTAACAATCGGCATAACACCAAAATTTCCGGCCACCGGTTATGGTTATGTGCAGACGGCAGACGAAATAAAAATCGGGCAACCAATTAAATCGTTTGCTGTTAAACAGTTCGTGGAAAAACCCATGTTTGAGGTTGCGAAAAAATATCTTCAGAGTGGTGGATTTTTCTGGAACAGCGGTATATTCGTCTTCAAGGTTTCCGTTTTCATGGAAGCAGTTCAGAAATACGCCCCCGCACTGTTTGCTGATCTTATGCGGATAAAGGCATCCATTGGAACAGATAATTATGATGAGGCGCTCAATAAAATCTATAATGAGGTAACTTCAATTTCAATTGATTACGGGATTCTCGAAAAATCGGATAATGTATTCCTGGTCCAGGGCGACTTTACCTGGAATGACCTTGGCAGCTGGGAAGAAGTTTACAAATACGAGGAGAAGGATGAAAATCAAAATGCCCAGGTCGGTGAGGTGGTATTTCTTGATACCAAAAGATCATATGTCTATGCGCCGAACAGCCTTGTCGCAGTGGTTGGTCTTGACGACGTGATTGTTGTTCAGGAGGGTGATACTATCCTGGTTTGCAAACGTGATCGCGCAGAGCAGATCAAAGAGGTTGTTGGCGAAATCAACCGACGAAAACTCGACCAATATCTGTAATTCCATCTTAATTCTAATCCAGGGGGTATCCTGAGGTTAGGAGACAATATTATAACCCTTAAAGCAGACCTATTTAAAATTCAATTAAAAAATTACCTGTGAAACGCAGAGATCTCTTAAAATCAGCTTCAATCGTTGCAACCTTTCCTGTTTTTGCGAAATGGGCGGCTGCAAATTCATTATCAGAAATTCATCCGGTCACTGACCCTCCGGATCAAAAAGGGGGAAAAATCCTACGGTTTGGAGACGGGCGCGACTGGTTTTTTGACCGGCGTTACGGCATGTTTGTCCATTGGGGTCTCTACTCAATACCGGGATGGCACGAACAACACCAGTGGCGGGCACGGGTTCCGAGATCAGAATATGTCAAACTGGCCAACCAGTGGAATCCCAAAAAATTCAATCCTGAACAATGGCTTGATTTGATGGAAGAGGCGGAAATGAAATACATTACCATCACAACAAAACACCATGACGGATTTTGTTTGTGGGACACCAGGCAAACAGCTTTCAATACGATGAATACCCCTTACAAAAAGGATATCATTGGAATGTTGTCGGATGCTTGTCATAAGCGGAAGATCCCCCTCTGCCTCTATTATTCGATAGCAGACTGGAACCAGCCCAACTACCCCAATCAGGGACGACATCACGAACTGCCGGTTCAACCCCACGATTCACCCGATTGGGACAAATACATGGCTTTTCTGAA
>JAHEYS010000154.1 GCA_023251475.1 Prolixibacteraceae bacterium | reverse complement strand
AAGGGAGGTGCCAAACGCAACCGTTTTCCGGTACTTCACTGCCCGAAACAACGGGTAAACGATCATGCAAAAAAGCGGAACCGAAACCAGTACCCAACGTAATGGCCATTGACCGTTTAGATCCGCTTGCCTTTCCGATCCAGTCTTCGCCGATAGCAAAGGCAGTGGCATCATTAATGAACCTGATCGGGAACCCATCGGGCAGATTCAGCTTTTTTCTTAATGCATCGGGGACGTTCAATCCGTAAATATTTTCATACTTTTTATTGTTCCCCTTAAACATCGCAATTCCGTTGGCATAGTCAAAGGGGCCAGGCATCGCAAATCCAATTCCGGCCACATTTTTAATTCCAACCCTATCGATCGTTCGTTGAATGGTGGAGCTCCATACACCTATAATCTCCCCGGCTGTTCCCTGGTTATCAAGGTCGCTCTCAGAAAATGTCTCCTGCAGATATCTCTTCTCCTCAATATTACAGGCGGCACAACTTACGTGACTGCCACCCACATCAACACCAATTGCGATTGAACTCATTTTATAAAGAATTAATTTTTAATATTTTATGAGAATTTGTTTGGCTAAAATTATCACATTATTTTACGATTTTATTCATCGTGAAAATAACCGCATATGGTGATGGCGCCGATTTGGAAAGGGTTTGGGGAACCGAAATTTTAAACCCTGAACTGTCGCTCTTCCATTTCAGGGAACTGCCATTTTTCCCCAGCAAGGTAATCTTTGCCCCCTTTGCCGGTATAAAACCTTTAATCTGAATTTCGGCCGGAATTTTTTCATTTTCAGCCAACAGGTAAATCATATTGACCGATCCGTCCTTACCCTGTGTAAAACGCAGTTTACCATCCTGATAAGGTGCAATAGACCGGGTATTGTATATTGCCGTGCCATTTATCCTGAGCCAGTCACCGATGTTATTCAGACGGTCATAAGCCTCATCATACCAGGTTCCGTCAGGGCCGGGACCAATATTCAGTAAAAGATTACCACCCTTGGCCACAATATCCACCAGCATATGGATCATTTCGCGTGTTGGCCGCATCTTTGCATTGAATGAATAGGACCACCCACCCCCAAGGATGATGCATGATTCCCAGGGATATGGCAACATTTTATCAGGTACGGTATTCTCAGGAGTCAGATAATTCTGATTTTTTCCCTCAACCGCACGGTCAACAACGATGGCGTCAGGCTGTTTCGACCTGATTTTAGTGACCAGCTCATCCATTTTAATATCCATATTAAAAGGTTTTCTAACCCTAAAACCAGGAATATGAGGTGGATTACCTGCCGGAACGATCTTATTCTTCTGTACCCAACCGCCATCAAACCAGAGCAGATCAATTTTTCCATAATTGGTACAAAGTTCCATTACCTGGTTATGAGTAAAGTTCACGAAGCTATTCCAGCGGTCAGGATACTTTGCAGGATCATAATTGACATTGCGGTCAAGCGGAGGGAAATGGGGCCACCAGAAATCGTGACTGTGCCAGTCGGGTTTCGAAAAATAGGCGCCAACCCATAATCCTTCATTGCGGAAAGCATTAAAAATGGCCCTGGTCACATCAGCTTTAGGGTTGGTATTAAACGGGCAATCCTTACCTGTGATTTTATAATCGGTGTATTTGCTGTCAAACATACAAAATCCATCGTGATGTTTGGTGGTGAAAACCACATATTTCATCCCGGCATTCTTTGCCGCTTTGGCCCATTTCTCAGGATCAAACTTCACAGGATTAAATGTTTTTCCAAGGTTCTCGTACCTTTTCTTATAAGCAAAATAATCCTTCACGGTATCGGGAACACACCAACCTTCATCTTCGGGGCAAATCGACCATGACTCTACAATTCCCCACTGGCTGTAGGGGCCCCAGTGCATTAAAAGTCCGAATTTAATATCCTGCCATTCACCAATACGTTGCTGAATCCGGGGGTCAGGATCAGGAGTGTAAGTTTGCCCTTCGTGCTGAGCCTCAACCTTTATTACCGTTAGCATGAAAAACAGGAAGACAATTTTTAATGTTCTCATAGAATTAGTATTTACAGACTGGTTTGTGATTATCGGATGTAAAAATAATATATTGCATGGAAAAAATTCCGCCAGAAAAACACTTTTAAAATAATTTTATAAACTTACTCAAAGTTACTATAAATAATTACGATTTACCAAAAATTTATTCCTATCTTGGTACCATCCAAAAAATTAAATATCATCTTATGAGACTAACATTTACCGGAATAATTATTTCGCTGTGTATATGCTCTTTATGGAGTTGCAAGCCACAGAAAACCTTCACTGAAAATGAAATTTCAATCGTTCCCCAGGTTCAGAAGATGACCTTGGGCGAATCATCGTTCGAGTTTACAAGGAGTACTCAACTCGTTGTTGAAAACGGTGAACAGGAAGGGATCGCCACACAGTTTTCAGCCCTTTTTGAAAAATCGGCGGGCTGGAAACCTCAGGTAAATATTGGGGGTAAAGAGGGTTCAAATCAGCTGTTTTTTAAAACGGAAAAAGGGTTCGATCCTGAAGGGTATTCGTTGCAGGTATTCAGAAACCGCATCGAGGTAAAAGCATCACAACCTGCCGGATTTTTTTATGCGGTGCAGACTTTGCGACAGTTGCTTCCCGCAGAAATTGAGAGTCAGCAGTTACAGGAAAAAACCGGCTGGGTGGTGCCGGTTCTGACCATTTCGGACAACCCGGTTTTCAAATGGCGCGGGTTTATGCTGGATGTATCAAGGCATTTTTTTACGAAAGAGGAGGTACTTCAGTTGATCGACCATCTTGCATTTCATAAAATCAATACGCTGCACCTGCACCTTTTGGATGATCAGGGTTGGAGGATTGAGATAAAAAAATATCCTAAACTGACCCAGGTCGGCGCCTGGCATGTTGACCGCGAAGATAAACCGTGGAATTCGCGGCCAAAACAGCAGCCGGGAGAAAAGGCCACCTATGGAGGGTTTTATACCCAGGATGACATCCGCGAAATGGTCGCTTATGCAAAAAAAAGGTATATTAATATTATCCCTGAAATTGAGATGCCGGCCCATGTAACCGCAGCCCTGGCCGCTTATCCGCAATTATCCTGCACCGGTGGTCCATTCACCGTTTTACCGGGCGGCGTGTGGCCGATCACAGATATCTATTGCGCCGGCAAAGATTCAACTTTCCTTTTTCTGGAAGATGTCCTGACTGAAGTGATGGATCTTTTTCCGTCGAAATATATCCATATCGGGGGTGATGAAGCAACAAAAACCGAATGGGAGAAATGTCCGAAATGCAAAACAAGAATCAAAACCGAAGGGTTAAAAAATGTGGGTGAGCTTCAAAGTTATTTCATCAGGAGGATTGAGAAATTTATCAATTCCAAAGAGAGGATCCTGCTTGGCTGGGATGAAATTCTAGAGGGTGGCTTACCTCCAAAAGCAACGGTGATGAGCTGGCGCGGGACCCAGGGGGGTATTGATGCTGCCAGACAAGGGCACGATGTCGTGATGACACCGGGTACACCCTGCTATTTTGATCATTATCAGGGACCACAGGACCAGGAACCGTTGGCCATTGGCGGTTATAATCCCCTGAGCAAGGTGTATGAATTTAATCCGGTTCCCAAAGAACTCGATGCAGAGGCGGCCAAACATGTACTTGGTGGTCAGGCCAACCTTTGGACGGAATATATTCCCAATATCAAACATGCCGAATACATGACCTTTCCCCGTGTTGCAGCGATGGCTGAAGCGTTATGGAGCACAAAGGAAGTCCGCAATTGGGAAGGGTTCTCAAACCGTATCCGGTTAATGATGAAACGGTACGATCAGATGGGACTAAATTATTCTAAGAGCGCCTTCAAGGTAAGTGCCAAAACAGTCTCCAATCCGGAGAAAAAACAACTTGCGGTGACATTTCAAAGCGAACTAACAGGCCTTGAGATTCATTATACAACCGATGGCAGCGAACCAAATTCGCAATCACCCATCTATAAGGAACCAGTATTGGTTGATAAAACATCAACTTTGAAAGCGGTGGCGATGCAAAATGGCATTCCGGCTGAAAAATCGATGAGCCAATCCTTCAGCATTAACAAAGCAACCTCGGGACCGGTAAAATACCTTATTCCTTACAGTTCGTATTACAAAGGCTCGGGTGACTATACACTGGTTAACGGCGTTCGCGGAACCACAAACTTCCATGACGGTGAGTGGCAAGGATGGTCAGGGGCCAATATGGAAATCATCATTGATCTTCAAAAAACAAGCGAACTTCATACCCTATCGGTGGGAGCTCTCCAAAATGTGGGCGCATCTATCTTTTTTCCGGAAAAAGTAGAATTCTTCGTCTCTGCCGATGGTGTAAAATTTCAGAAAGTAGCTGAACCGGTCATTGATAAAGATCCACTTGCAGCTGGAAACCAGCTGAAAACATTCACCGCTGAATTCAAACCTGTCTCTGCCGGTTTTGTAAAAATAATAGCCTATAACCCCGGGAAATGTCCCAAGGGACATTCCAATGAGGGGAAACCTGCGTGGATCTTTATGGATGAGATCATTGCAGAATAGAACTTTTTAACTCCAATACATAACAGGATGTCTGGTTAACCGGGCATCCTGTTTTTTTTGTCCATAACTGTACCTGCTGCCTGAAACGAACAGCCATTTCATGATCCCAACATCAATTGACACTACAGTTAATTATCACAATTTTAATTTTTATATTCATTGACAATTAATTCTTTACTGTAAATATTTTTATAATATCGAAACTTTAATAAACAATAATCGTTCAAAACTGTATTAGAATATAGAACACGTTTGCAATAAATTCAATTTTTACACATTTGTAAACCTTTTTGATCACCCTAATAAAAGCAAACAATGAAAAAAATCCTGACAATTCTTTTAACGGTAATCGCATTGCAAAATTATGCGCAAAATTACCCCATCACCGGCATAACGATCACCCTTCCCGCCAATCCCGATGCCAATACAGCAAATTGGGGAAGTGGCACTGCGCCATTTTTGATCACCGCAACCGCAAGGCAAGGAGCTGCAGGAGTGGATAAATTGGTTATTGAAAGCAAAATATTGGTCATCATCAAAAAAGGTGGATCTAAAGTTTGCGGTTCCTACAACAGTTCGTCCGCTCCTCCAGGTAATTTTAACACCATGACCAAGGTTTGGAGTGGTACAAATGCTGTTTCATTATTGGGGAAGGAGTGTAATTTAGCTCCGGGTGATTATGAGCTTTGTGTTCAGTTTTTTGGAAATCGTCAGGGAGCGGTGACCCCCTTTAGTGAAGAGAAATGCAGGTCATTTACAATTCATGGCACTGAACAACAAAATTACCAGGGACCTCAGGCGATAAGCCCGGCCAACGGCTCAACCATCAGTGAAAAAGACGCTAAAATGCCAGTCACTTTCCGCTGGACTCCTGTAGTTCCGGTACCCAAAGAGCCAGTCACTTACAAATTAAGTATCTGGCAACTGATGCAGGGGCAGACCGGTACGCAGGCTCAGAAAGCCAACCAGCCGATTATCTCCAAATCCTATACAAATATCAGTCAGTCACCCGTTAATAACATTATTACAGGACCATGTAAACCGCCATATTTGTGTGATTTTGTATGGAATATCCAGGCACTAAACCGGGAAGGGAAACCAATCGGACCAAATAATGGCAGCAGCGAATTATTTGCCTTTAAAATCGGGGATAAGACCACAACCGGAAATGATGCAACCCCCACAACTCAAAAAATGATGGGGGGCGCCAATGCGGAATTTAAAATTGATTCTGCGACATGCCTGAAAAAAGAGAACGGGCAATTCAAATATCATATCTGGGCACATTACCAAAACCAGAGCGGAAGTGTCGATAATATCCTTTTGAACGACAATCTTTCATTTGCCGGTTATCCTGCCAATCCAAATCCGGGTACCGGATTAAACCTTCGCAACAATATCAGGATGAAATCCGGGATATACAATGGAGCTTTAACCATGAATGATATTCTGGAAGCCAGTTCGGGGACGATCACCAATATCACACCGGTTCCGGCTTCAGGTTTTACACCTGCTTCACTGGTGCCCAATACGATTCATAATTTCCAGTTCGATTTTTCAACCCCGACCAATACTCCGGTTCAGTTTACCTACTACGGTCTGGTTGATGATGTTTTAAAAGATAAGGCAAACCGTAATGCCAGGAATGAGGTGGACAGTCTTAAATATCCCCCATGTCCATGCAGCGCCTGCGATGAAATTACGATAACGGTCAAACAAACGGGTGAGATACAAAACAATGGAAGTGGTGGTTTAGGTTTTTCAGTTAATCTGGCAGCAGGTCCCAAAAAGGTCAAGCAGATCAAGGCTGAAATGGTGTATTTCGATATGAAACCGGATGACGAGGATTGCCTGGTTTGCAATAAGTCAAGCAACACCTTTGGCAATTTTGCCTCAGCCTCCACCACCAACACCAATTTTTCGGGTGGTGTAACATACGGACATTCTGCACAATTTGATGCCCTGGGAAATATCAATATCAGTAATGGAATTCCAATTAAATTCACCCTCAATATACCCCCCCTGGTGAGTTGCTGCAATGCCACTGTTAATTTCTGCATACGCTATGTAATCACTTTTGAAGACTGTACGGTATGCAATACCCTGGTTTGTTATCATTACTCAATTACCGGATGTCCAAAAAAATAAATGGCTTCAGCCCAAAAAATTCGACCATGAAAAAAATAAAATACTTCTTAGCAATCTGTTTTAGCTGGTTGTTGATCTTATCGGCAACCGGACAAACACAAACTTTAGGCATCAGCCAAAGTCAGACAGGTAATCCGGGAAATAACTGTGGTGTCTGTTATACCATCACCATCCAGTATTCAATAAGTAATATCGCAGCTACCGGGACTTCAGTTGTCGCCACTTTTCCAAACAATATCTTTGACATCTGTGGTTACGGTGGCAGTTCACCTTCATCCGTAGGAACAACCACTACACTTACCTTTAATCTGGGTAATCAGCCTACCAGTGCCAATAGTGTGAGCTACCAGATCAAATTTAAACCCGGAGTCACCTGTAACGGAACGAATGGCACCCTTACTGCGAAAATTTCCACGATTGAGCATCCGGTTCCGGTACTGAGTTCCCCATTAACAATTACTGCCGTTGCGACAGAGGGATGGACAATTACCAAATACATTGCCACCAGCGCTTACCAATGGTATACCGGTTTTAATGCGGGTAATCCTTTCCCTTACACGGTATCCATTTGTGGAAGCACTGTTGATGTATATTACCATATTCGTCTTACAAATACGGGTTGCATAAATTTAACAAGTTCTTCCGTAACCGATAATTTACCTGCAGGGGCTACTGTTGCCGGTGTCCATACCGGATGGCCAACCACAGGAGCCAATCTGATCCCTTCGACCACCGGACCAGGCACCGTTACCTGGAATGCCGGAAACGGAGTGAATACCCTGGATGTAAATGCCTATGCATATGACTACTATATTCATTTGACTTTCCCTGTGTCAAATTTAAATACCACCAAATGTAATACCGCCACATTACACGGAACAAACGTGTGTACCAGTGCAGCAAAAACTGTCACCTCGGCGTCGGAATGTATAACACTTATCGGCGCTTATCCCGGAACAACCTGCGGCGCTTTTGGAACTCCCTATTTTATTAACGGTATGTGGATGTATTTTATTGGCTGCCCTGCATGGCTCAACATTAGCCTGGCTCAAACCAACCAGTGTTCGGGAAGTACCACGACACTGAACAACATCGGGTACAATACCGCCATCCCGGTCCAGATGCATGTTGATTCGTTCAGGATGAATGCGATACCTGCCGGAAAAACGGTAACCATTACAGTTAATACCACCTGTGGCCCGTACTCTCAAACCTTTAACGGGGCTTTGCCTGCTGCAACCATCCATTTCTATGCTCCACCTTTTAACATTCCAGGAGCGTGTGTGATCACAAATTTCAGTCTGACCTCAAATATGAGTATTACAGGTAATGCCATTCAGGATTTCGGACAGCTTTATTTTACAATTTTAACCAATACATGGAATACCAATGCACCGGTCAATACCGGTACGACAGTGACCATGACCGGCGCCACTTACAATACATCAACCGGACCAGTTGGCTGCGCACCATCTTTTGTTACCAGCAGTAAGCTCCCTAAAATTGAGACCAGAAAAGATTTCTGCAACTATTACGCATGGTACAATTGCCTGAATCCAGGTGACACCATAAAATATTCAATAGCGGTACACAACTATGGCACAGGTAATTTTTCGGGTGGTAGTATCAGGGATGTTTTGCCGGTGGGATTGCAATATGTTCCCAACAGCAGCACTTTCGGAAAATATACGGTCTATACAAAATGTAATGCAACCAATCAAAATACAACAGGAATTTCCGTTGCACATACTGAGGCAACCAGTACGACCAATTTGCAGTGGAATCTTCCAACTTTGGCAGCAGATTGTGACCATGGCAGCGACTGGCATGTGATCAATTTCAAAGTAGTGGTAACCACTCTGGCGCCAGCGGGTTTAATGACCAATCATGAGGATTGTTACGATGGAAGTAATGTTGCAGTCACGGAATATTATCCATGGGATAACAGCGCATCCATCTATATTTGCGAAAGAAAAGTCCCGTTGGAACTCACCAAGGAGGTGAGTGCCAACAATGTAACATGGGATAGCTGTGTGTCGGTTCCGCCGGGCGCAACGGTATATTACCGGTTAAAAGTAAAAAATGCCGGTAATGTCCCCTTTTCACAAATAAAAATGATGGATTTATTACCAACACCTGGCGATAAATACGTAGTCAACTGCAACAGTCGCGGAAGCACGATCCCAATTTATTTAACCAGTGCATTACCGCTTGGGAATGCCTCAACAATTGAATATTCCACTAATTTCCTGCCAACCCGCGGGGCCTATCTTAATTTAATTCCTGATAATACCATTGGCTGTAATTCGGCCGCTGTCTGGAACCCCTATTCACTGATCAGCCCACCTGCTGCCATTCAAAATCAAAAAGCAATACGGATTGATTTTGCCTCTTATTCGCTGGCTGCAGGTCAGACTGAAACCTATTTCTTCTCCGCACAGGTGCCGCCGGGCGCCACTGCAGGTTCGGTTGGGTGGAACAGCTTTGCAGCTACTGCGGCCCAGAATTCAGTTCAAACATTAGGAGCTGAGTCGAGAAGGGTATGCGTGAATATTGTCGATACCGGTTGCGGCTGTATCGGTAATTTTGTGTGGTTCGACGCGAATAACAATGGGTTGCAGGATCCGGGAGAGACAGGAATTAATGGTTGCACCATCACCTTGTTTGATGCTGCCAATAACCAGGTCGGATTACCGCACATCTCAACCAATAATATTGGCGGACAACCCGGGTATTACCAGTTCTGCGGATTAACCGCCGGCACTTACCACCTGGTCGTTACTCCACCGGCAGGCTATATGCTGACCAACATTAATAATTCAAACCCTGCGTTGAACAGCGATATCAAT
This sequence comes from Prolixibacteraceae bacterium, assembly GCA_023251475.1. GTDB lineage: Bacteria > Bacteroidota > Bacteroidia > Bacteroidales > Prolixibacteraceae > JAAFHB01. The sequence continues at coordinate 6,074 of JAHEYS010000154.1, read as the reverse complement.
CCCAATACCGGAATGAGCGCCAATTTCCAGTTCTCCTGCCAGGATAATAATGACCTGGACATCGGGTTGATACTTGATGACGGATGCAGTTGTGATCAGAGCCATTGGGGCGGAATTGCCATCTCAGATAATCCTCATGTGATTGATAATCCGAAAGATTTTGATGGAATGGCTGTAAATAAAATGAATAAACTGGCCCCTTCCGGTAATTCAGCCGGGTTACCGCAAACAGACGCTGCCGCAATTCCGGTCAATAACTTTTCATTAAAGCTCAATTGCGGTAAAAAAGATACGATCACTTTAAAATGTAAAACCACGTATAATTTTGCAGCTAATTACATTTGCAATAAACCCCAGTGTGGTTCGTCGCAGATTGTGATCACAACTCCTGCCGGCAGTAATACGACTTATACCAATGCAGCGAGTTTCTATACCAACGATGCCGGTTTTTATACCGTTAATATCTATGGTAAGTGTGGCAATAAAATCTGTGACAGCTGTAAGTTTGTATTCAAGGTAATCTGTCCGATTTGTCCCTGCGAGTATAAACTGGGGGTTAAACCCGGTAAATATTCTCAGAACGTTATTGATACAGATCCAAAATATACACTGTACAATCAGGGATTCAATATCACCGCACCTGCAGGGGCATTATTTACCCAGGTAAGGGCAGAAGTTGTAAGCTATAATCTGACAAGTAATTACGGTGCAGAGTGTATCAGCTGCAAAAATCTGCCATACAGTTGGGCAAGCATTTACAATGCAACGGATATCAATACCAATGCTGCAGTGGCGGATAGTATTACGATGGGTACCAATCCTCCGGTTATACAATTTACGCCGACTCTGGCCAACACGTATCAGAATCCAAGGGAAACAATTTGGGGTAATTACAGCGGATTTACCTTGCCATCAACGCTAAACATGCAATTTGTATTGCCACATCCTTCAGCTATCGGATGTTGTACATTGTATGCAAGAATCTGTGTCAAATTCACATTCAGAGACAGAAACTGTAAGGAGTGCGAGGTAATATCCTGTTTTACAGTCACAATTCCTCCACCTACTCAAAATGGTGGCGGTACCCAGGTTGGTAAAAGCCAGGAGGTTTTACCCGAAGTAGTTCCGGCCGGAACTGTTGGAACCACCGGATGTGCAACCTGCGGCAATGCAAGTAAAAGTGAAAATAACGTAACAGAACTCACTTCCGGCAAAATTCCTGACGCTTCACAGCAATCCAGAATAGCTACGGATGATGAGATAATAAAGAATATAGAGCAAAAAATTAATGATCTTAAAAAGCTGAAAGAGCTGGGAGTAAAAAGGGGCGATGTTGAACTTCTTCCACAGCTGGAAAGTCAATCAACCTTGTATAAGGAGAGAGTGAAAACTAAGAAGTAAAATAGTTGGTGATGAGAGATAAAACAGATCATCTGAAAAGAGTTGCATTACTTATTTTTCTTATTCAGGCACTTTTTGTAAACGCTCAGGATACCCCCAAATTTTCGATAACAGGTACCGCGGGGGTATCGTATGAGGGTTACTGGGTATCGACCAACCCATCAAGTCCGTCGTTTTTCACGAAGCGTAAACCCTCAAATCTTTTGAGGTTTACGTTTCAGCCTGTGATGAGCTGGGGTGAATTTAAGTTACCGTTTAACTTCAACTTTAGTCCAATGCGAAATAACTTTGGGTCGCCCCCGTTTGGTTTTGGTAATCTGCCTGGATTTCCCAAACAGTCGTTCAAGCAGTGGCTGACCAACCCGATGAACAATATTTCGGTTAATCCCACCTACAAATGGGCTGAATTACAATTAGGCACTCAATACCTGAAATACAGTGACCTCAGTACGGGAGATATTGGCGCATTCGGGTACGGATTTAGTCTGCGTCCAGGCAAATTGCGTTTGAAATATTTTAGCGGTGTAAGCCAGCAGGCCTATCAGTCATTTGTCAGTCTGGTCCCTCCTGCGACTTTTGTTGGGGCTTATAAACGCACCATTACAATGGGACAAATTGGCCTTGAAAAAGAGGACCGGTACTTTGCCGGATTCAATCTGGTAAAAAGCAGGGACGACGCAGGGAGTATTACCACTCCCTTAACCGGAACACCTTCCACCCCAAAGCCAGCTGAAAATTTTATTGTCAGCTTTGTATCAAAATTCAATACCGAAAAGGGGTGGTATGGTCAGACAGAATTTGGAACGACGATCAGTTCCCGCGATGTCACTGCCCTTGGTCCAAATCCGCTTTTAAAGGACTTTAAACCATTTATTTCCACCAATATTAGCAGCTTCAGAGACCATGCCGCGCAAGCCGGATTCGGGAAAAAAGGGAAGGACTGGGATATTGGGGTGAGCACTAAATGGCTTGGCGGGGGATACTATTCGATGGGATACTCCTTTGTTCAGAACGACAGGCTTGAGTATTCATTAAACACCCGTTTCAACACCTGGAAAAAGAAAATGAATATTATAGCCAACCTGGGGCAGCGTTTTGGGAACTGGAGCGATCCTTCAAACAGAACCCGGCAAATCATTGCCAATACCAATATCTTCACCCAGTTTAATGAACACTTTAGTCTGAATGCAAGCTTCAATAACTTTGGATTTCAGACTCCGGGATTATCGGGCATGAAAAACGTAGGCAATGATCTGGGAATCAATCCAGCCTATACCTGGAGCACCAGTACGATGAGCAATTTCATGAGCCTGACCTACAACTGGAGCAAGTATGATGAAACAATATTTCCTGCGAATACCCTTACAAGCAACAACAGCCACACTGCAATGCTGATGTATGTTCCGACGTTCTTTAGCAAACCCAATCTGAGTACCGATTTAAGCGCCATGTATTTTCAAAATGCATTAACTCCTGCAAATACAAAGCTTAAAATTTATACCTTAAGCACCTCAATGGGATATCGTTTTCCAAAAGAAAAGATGAATTTAAAAGGGCAATTGCAATACAATATCACAACCATCGATCCGTTTACAGCCAGTAAGAATCTGATGGCGACCCTTGGAGCGGACATGATTCTGACCAGCAAATTAACGTGGAATACAAGCATGAGCGTCAACCTGTTTAAATATGGGGATGAGCTCACTCCTCCTGCCGCCCTGCTCGCTGCAAGATATACGGAGACAATATTAAAAACGGCGCTGCTTTACAAATTTGGCAATTAAATAATTACTTTTTTATAAAGAGGTACTATGAACAAATTATTATTCAATCTGGTGCTGATCAACTTTCTGGTCATTTATACTGCATCAGCACAGTTGGCCGTAACAGTTAATATCTCTTATCCTGCACCTGCCTATCTGAGTGACTGGAATAACAGCAGGGCCGGTTTGATCACTGTGATTCTCAATTCGGCCGGACAACAGGAGACTGGTTTGGTGAAGTTCAGAACCGAACTTCAGAATTCCAGCGGAGGTCTCATTGCATTCAGCAACAATTCAACGGCAAGAACCTATACCATCCGGTCAGGCGCCAATACGTTTACCCTGGATAAAGCTTTACAACTGGAGAATCTTCGGTTTGAAAACGGTGTCATTGCCCATAAAATACAAACCACCGGCAAACTTCCCTCCGACACTTATACCTTATGTATTCAATTGCTCGATGGCGCAAATGAAGCCGTTCTCACCCGGGTTCCCGTTTGCAGACAATTTACACAGATCAATTATCAGTTACCGTTTCTACTCACTCCGAATGACAAGGCATGGCTTGATGCCAATATTGCCCAATCGGTCATCACATTCCGCTGGAGTAGTTTAGTCCCCATGAGCAAGGAACCGGTCATTTACCGGTTACAGGTATTTGAAGTATTGGACAACCAACTACCGGTTCAGGCACTGCGCAGTAACCAGCCAATACTCGAAACAGATGTTCGGGGTACGACACAGTATTTCTGGCGTCCTCAACTGAGCTTTAAAGATACCAACGGGCATGTTTTTATCTGGACAGTTCAGACACTTGATGCCAAGGGTATGCCGGTAAGTTCGGCTGATGAAAATAACCAGGGAAGAAGCGAACCCCGGGTATTTGGCGTTTGTAATAAATTAAACAGAGAGAAAACCGGCACAGGGGAAGATTGTGAAACAGGGCGTAAGCTTTAGCATCATTATAATAAATCAATACATGATTGGGCAAAATAAGTCATTCAAAATATTATAGTAGTATGAAACATATCCTCACCATCCTTTTTCTGTTTGCCAACTCCTTTTTAGCTACTCAGGCACAGGAGGCAACGCAAATTAAAAAGCCAACTATCGGATTGCATTTTTTCTATAATGATTTCAGAACTGCACAACTGATTAATTCAAGCAGTCTGGGCGATGTGCTTAAAAACAAGTTGTGGAACAAGCCCCAAAATATGGAGGGCGGATTTGGCATTGATTACATTCAGGGGCTTAACAAACACATTGACCTGATTGGAACCTTTAATGGCAGCTGGGTAGACTATTTACTCCCGGGAAATACCTTTTATGGGAGCAGCAATTTTTTGCTCGATCTCAACGCAGGAGCTCACTTTAAACTGCTCACCGACCGCCATATTTTCACCCCTTTTTTGATTGCCAAGGTCGACTACAGCAAATATAAAAATATCAGCGGTTTTAGTTTTGCCCCGGGCGCCGGATTGCAGGTCAATCTGTTTAAGGAGGCATTTGTCCTGGCAACGATAGAATACCGTTCCGCACTAAGCAGTAGCATCAGTAACGAACTTTATTACAGTATAGGAATTGCCACTAACATCGGCAAGAAGAAGGCTAAACCTGTAAAGATTGTTGAGCAACCACCTGTTCCTGTAAAGAAAGAGATCATTATCCCTGCTAAAGACATCATCATCTCTGTGACGGATGAGGCCACCGGGCAGCCGTTACCTTTTGTTGCTATCGTGTTGACCGGTGCTGATGGCAAAAAATTATATGGCTCAACCGATGATTATGGCAAAGCCGCATTTAACACGGTATCTCCTGCGGATTACACGGTTAGCGGATTGCTTAACAATATCATATCATCTGTAAAGTATATTAAAAAAGACAATTTCGGGACAAATGAAAACCAGATCAGTATCGCATTGACTCACAATGATCCAAGGTTTACCCTTGCCGGAGTTGTGATCAACAAAACCAGGAATGTTCCCGAAGGGGGAGCCGATGTAAATGTAACAAACGAAACAGACCATAGTGACGTTACAATTCAAAGTCATGTAGGCGATGGGGTTTTCCATACCCAGCTTAAAGCCGGAAGTGACTTTACCCTTGTTGGCAAGAAGGCAAATTATATCTCCAATATTGAGAAGATCACCACCAGGGGGTTGAACCGAAGCACAACGCTGTACGTCAAACTTGAGTTGGGTATTGAGGAGGCCAAAATCGGGCAAAGTATCGATCTGAAAAATATCTATTTCGAAACAGGCAAATCAACGTTGAATACCGCGGTATCTTCCGATCTGGATAAACTGGTCCGGTTCCTTAAGGATAATCCGGTTACAAGACTTGAGATACAAGGGCATACCGATAATGTCGGAAGCCTTGCGCTTAACACCCGGCTTAGCCAGTTAAGGGCCAACAGCGTGGTTGAATACCTCACAAAAAATGGCATTGATATCAGCCGCCTTATTGCAAAAGGTTATGGCCCTTCAATGCCGGTAGCAGAAAATACCACAGCAGAAGGGAAAGCAAAAAACAGGCGCGTGGTGATGAAGGTGATAAAGTAGATTTGAGATAATAAGTAGTGAAAAGGGAGATTCCTCATTCCGCTGCGCTCCGTTACTAATAGCAACCGATAATCTTAACGGAGAAGAGATTCCTCGTTCCGCTGCGCTTCATTACTAATAGCAACCGATAATCTTAACGGAGAAGAGATTCCTCATTCCGCTGCGCTTCATTACTAATAGCAACCGATAATCTTAACGGAGAAGAGATTCCTCATTCCGCTGCGCTTCATTACTAATAGCAACCGATAATCTTAACGGAGAAGAGATTCCTCGTTCCGCTGCGCTTCATTACTAATAGCAACCGATAATCTTAACGGAGAAGAGATTCCTCATTCCGCTGCGCTTCATT
>JAHEYS010000415.1 GCA_023251475.1 Prolixibacteraceae bacterium | reverse complement strand
TAGGGGTCACTGGTTCGAATCCAGTACAACCCACTTCATTATTTGTAAAATGTATTGCACATACGTTTTATATTCTTCTGGTTTCAATAAAATCTATATTGGTTTTTCTGCGGAACTGACCAATCGTTTGCCAGCTCATAACGACAAGCGTAATTCGGGTTGGAGTTCCAGATATCAGCCATGGGAGCTGCTTTATTCGGAAGAGCATCCCACCAAATCCGAAGTCATGCATAGGGGAAAGCAGTTAAAAACCTGTAGAGGCCGGGAATTTATTCGCGAAATGATCAAGGCAAAAGGAATGCCATTCCATCCTTAGTTGTTGTCTCAGCTGGTTTAGTCCGCTGGCGGATGACAGGGTAGGGGTCACTGGTTCGAATCCAGTACAACCCACGATTATAATAAAATCATAACTAAAAATCAGTTAGTTACGATTTTTTAGTTTAACATTCGCACAACTCCCACCAATTATGAATTCCCTGATCTTTCCAAACAACAATCTTCGTTACTCACATCCCAATTATCACCCCAATTTCTGAAAAATATAACCTCGGGGTTAAAAGGGGCACCGTCACTACTTAACTAATGACCAGTACCCGTAGCTTCTATCACAGCAGGACACTCACCCTTGCCGTTGCAGTATTGGAAGGTTAAGCACCATCCCTATTGAAGGGACGGTAGCGAAATGAAATTCGTGCATAAATTGGATTAGCATTGGCTCTCATGAAAAATATTTGTAATTCGGTCAATAGTTTAAGAATGAGATTTGGACTAAATCGTTATGGGATTTTTCCACCTTAAGTCAGAAGTGGACCAATATGTCCACTTCTGGCAGATAATTGATTATTTCTGAAACTCAACAGCGAAAATTGAAGCTTTGGAGCAAAGGCAACAATGTGAATCATGCTGAGGTAATGGTTAAAGATTTTCTCAGTACGCCTGCCCCGGCTCTTATGCTGGTTTGAACTCGAACCTTTTCGAAAAAAGCGTCCAACTATCGGAGGTTAAGACCAAATTTGGTCTGTTGTTTTTCGACCTCTTTAATTTTAAGCTCATTAAGTTCCTTTCGGAGTTTTTGGTTTTCCAGCTCCAGAACGGATTTACTGGTGGTTTTCTGAACGGTCTGAATGGTTTGTTTGCCAATCATGTCCACCTCGTACTGGCTGAAGATGGCTGGTATTGTGTTTTCAATCGTGTTAAAAACCAGTTCTCCATTTGCCGGTCTTTGCGTACCTTCATGGAGGATGGAAGCGGTGATCCGGATTTTACCTGCACGGGTGGTGGACTGTAGGAGAATAGGGGCAGATCCCCAACTGACAGATCGTGGATTCGCTTCAACGGTTGCATCTCCGATTATCCGGCCCTCCCCCTCAATACTAAAGCTGATACTGCTATTATTCAGACGCTTGACGGTCCCTCTTTTATCAACAACTTCGGCGATTACCGACACAACATCTGAGCCATTGGCTACTAAATCGACGCCATCGTCGTCCAATCGCAACCGGATATGATCAGGCCGTTCTGCCGGATAGCGTTTACATGAAGTTACGACTTTCCCCTTATTAAGACCTTCTGCCAGCAAATAACAATCATCCTGTTTTTTAGCCCTTGCCAATCGTTTGCACTCCATATAATCAAATATTTTATTAAAAACGATGATGGGAGATGGCATTCCATGGCGTTGATTATCCTTCCTGTAAGTAAATTGTTTCCCATCTTTAAATACAGTCAATCGCACTTCGTCACAATTGGAATAAACCGTTACATCCTTTGGCGAGAAAGGGGTCATATCATGCGCAATATAAACCATGGGACCTGTCTCGGCAATCAAACTTCGTTTCACGGTATCGCGTTGTGACATAAACATATAATAGGATGATTTGGGCTGACGAAATGCGTCAGTCATTCCACCGTAAAAAGGATCGGGATGGTAACCTCTCTGATGATCGAATGAATGCCAAAAACATCCGCCGATTACCTGGGATGATTGAGACCAGGTATCTTCATACCCCCCGGCATAATGCTGAGCCTGCACAAGCATCGGAACTTCACCCCATCCTCTGGCGGTCCGGCTATCGGAATTTTGTGCATTCCAGTCATCTGCATTATCTCCCCATTCACGCGTGAAATAGGTCTTTGCAGGGTTAAGACTTTTTGCTGGTCTTAACAGGAGTGAAAAATATTCAGATCCATCGGCGCCATCATCGCATGCCGCTTCGCTATAGGGGTAGGGATATTCCTGTTTACAAATCTCTGCAGCATTTTTCGCAAAATCCTTCGGATAGGAGGTCTCATTCAATATGGGCTCCCAAAAGAAGAGCGAAGCGTGATCGCGGTTTTGCCGGATCATATTTCTGATGTCAGAATAGACCCTCTCTCCAAAAACAGGGGTGTGATTCCAAAATTGCCATCCCGGAGTTTCAACAAGGGCAAACAATCCGAGTTCATCACACGCATCCATAAAGGCCGGATCGATCACATAATGGGTGCGGATCACTTTCATCCCGGCATCACGGAGCTTTTTGGCATCGCGCCATTGCAAAGTATTTGGAAGGGCATTCCCTATCACCGCAAAGTCCTGGTGACGATTGGTCCCCATGATTTTACCATAGGGTTTGCCATTGATCCAAAGGCCGTCTTTTTGTTTAAATTCAATACTCCTGATTCCAATCCGTTGGGTATAACCATCGATAACATCCCCTTTTTTATCCCTGACATAAACATTCAGATGATACAGGTAAGGGGATTCAGGACTCCATAAGTTGGGCGATTTTACTTCGAAGTTTCTGACAGAATAGGAGGCTGTTCCGCTGGCCAGACTTAATTTCGCAGAGGTGCTGTTGACCACTTTCCCATCCGATTGTATTAATTCATATGCCACCGTTGCGGCAAAATCTTTCGGCGATTCATTGCGAATATGAGCCTTTATATTCACTATGGCACTCTTTTCATTCACTTTATCATAGGAAACGAAAAGTCCTCCGCCAGCCACCTCATTTTCAAAATTCGGATCGGTGATGTGCACCTGATTATGCGTGACCAACCAGCAATCGCGGTAAATACCTCCGAAGTAGGTAAAGTCGAGCATCTCCTGCGCTTTACCCGGGGGATACATCGGATCATTGCTGTTGTCGGCTTTTACCGCAATGATATTCTCTGTATTCCATTTCAGTAGGTTGGTCACATCGGCGATTACAGGAAGATAGCCTCCGAAATGCTCCGTAGCCAATTTGCCGTTTACCCACACCTGACATTTACCCATGATGGCTTCGAAATGGAGAAAAAGCTTTTTCCCTTTCAGGGCATCGCCGGGGGTAAAATGTTTGCGGTACCAGGCCGGTCCCTGATAATTGACGCCACCACTTGCATCCAACGGGAGGTATTCCAACCCGTGAGGAATAGAGACGACTTCCCATTTGGTGTCATCAAAACCAGGTGATTCGGCATTGGCGACATCCGATTTAATAAACCGCCAGGCAATGTTCATCGAATAAGCCTGGCGACCAGAACCTTCGAGTTGGTAAAAACCTGCGGTGGAGAATTGAGGCTGATTTTTAGCTTCAATATGGAGTAGCGACATTACCCACAATAAAGAAAAAAAGATTGCTTTGAGGTTCATTTTTATATTTTATTGACGTTTAAATCTTTCAGAACGCACCAACGCTTCCAGAAAGTAGTAATCGGCATAATTGAGCGGAACATCGATTTCGGCACCATGGGGAATGCTTCCAACACTATGATTCAGAATAAAATATTTGTTCTTAACGCCATCAGCCTGGTAGGCGGGAGAAGAGAGCGATTGCAGAATTCTGTCGGCAGCTTTTAAATATTCACCTTTATTTTCGGAGTATCCTGCCAGTTCATACAAGGCCGAACAAGTGACAGCGGCAGCCGATGCATCACGAGGGATTTCGGGATAATTGGCCGGATTGTAATTCCATTCAGGTTTCAGCCCAGCATCCTTTACGTTGTAATCCCAGTAGGGAACTAAATCCTCGGGCATATTTTTATTGTGGATGATGTAGTTGGCGATATTCTCTGCAAAACCGAGAAACTTTTTGTCTTTGGTGTAACGGTAACAAACGACAAAACCATATAATCCCCATGCCTGTCCGCGCGCCCATGATGATTCGTCTGTAAATCCCTGACAGGTGGCTTTATCCAGCACATTTCCTGTGATCGTATCGTAATCAACAACATGATAGCAGGAAAAGTCGTTACGGTAATGATTTTTCATTGTGGTTTCGGCGTGTTGAATCGCTATTTTTTTATACGAATCATCTTTACTGAGCGTACTTGCTTCGAACAATAGCTCCAGATTCATCATATTGTCGATGATGACCGGGAAGAACCATTCTGTTTTTCCATCCCAGGCTTTACGGTAATTCCATGATTTTATGCTTTTGGCGTTAACATTGTAACGTTTGCAGAGCGATTTGGCTGCATTGATCAAAACATGCTGATATTCAAGCTTATTGCCGTATTTAAGACCATTGCCATAACTGCAGTTGATCATAAAACCTACATCGTGGTTTCCGCTGTAATATTGAATGGTATCGAGCGCTTCGGTCCACTTCGCAGCCTCTGTTTTCAATCTCTCCTCACCGGTTAAATGATATAAATACCATAAGTTTCCGGCAAAAAATCCACTCGTCCAGTCATAAATTCCTACTGTTTTAAGTGCGCCATCTTTTTGTAAGGTTCGTGGAATTTTAGTCGGATCGGTTGCAATACTCAGGGTGTTTTCAAATTGCCCCATGATAAAAGCCATTTCCTTTTTAGAATTATTAACCGATGTTTTAGTCTTGCAACTAAATAGCCCCGGCAAAATAATAAACCAGATGATGACTTGTGTTATTTTGTTCATGATTTCTATTTTTTGATTT
>JAHEYS010000414.1 GCA_023251475.1 Prolixibacteraceae bacterium | reverse complement strand
TATAAAATTCCGACAAGGATAGTAGTTTATTAAGTCTTAATGGTCTAATCACCGAATGTCAAATTACCCGCTAAACCACTTTCCCCTCCTTGATGTACTCCCTGGTGATGGCATTTTCGAGTTGGCTCAGGCTCAGGTGAAAAACCTTGCTTTCGAGCACCTCAACAGCACAATAGTGAGCAACATTGATAATCCCTGCCCCTGTCAGTTCGTAACGAGTTGCAATCTGATGCCAGTTAATATCCTGATCTGTTTCTATTTGTGCAGGAAATGCTTTTCTCCAGATGAGCTCCCGCTCCTGTGGTCCTGGCATCGGGAAATGGATAATTGCCTGAAAACGCCGGATGAATGCATCATCAATATTGCCCCGCTGGTTGGTCGCCAGGATGACCAGTCCGTTATAAACCTCGATCCGCTGAAGCAGGTAAGCCACCTCCTGGTTGGCATATTTATCGTGTGCATCCCTGATGTCGGTTCGTTTGCCAAAAAGGGCGTCTGCTTCATCAAAAAAGAGGATCCAGTTTTTATTTTCAGCTTTATCAAAAAGGGTAGAGAGGTTTTTCTCCGTTTCACCAATGTATTTTGATACCACCCTCGATAAATCAATCCTGTAGACATCTTTCCCGGTGTATTTACCTAAAAGAGTCGCTGTCAGTGTTTTTCCTGTGCCCGGAGGTCCGTAAAACAAGGCGCGGTAACCCGGCTTAATCCTCTTTTTCATCCCCCAATCATGAAGCAGGGTTTGGTTATGGGTAATCCAATGTTCGATCTCTTTTATCTCATTCATCGTTTTGGGGTGAAGAACGAGGTCATCCCACTCCATTTCAGTTCTGACATTTTCGGCCGGAAAATCAATGCTAAAACGGGGCTTGCTGATGGTACCCAACGTAAGCAATTCAACGACCTCAGGATCGGGCATCAGTTTACCGCTCATCAACGGTTCGCCAGGATGTACCTGATCGAGCCAAAGGATGTGTTTTTTATAAAACCAGTGTTCAGTTGAAAACAACTGTTGTACTTCGAGGCGTTTTTTAAGGTTGCTTCCGGCGATGATAAACTGGGCCGTTTCACCGGTCGGGAGGATACCCCGGTGGTTATTTCCCCTGGCACCCCCGAATTCGGGCATATCGCCCCCTTCAGGTAAGTATTTGCCAATAATCTGATTAAAAAAATCTGGTTGCAGGTGTGGTGCGATGGCTAACAAAAGAATCACAGATTCGTAAACATCAGGCTGATGCATCCTGAAGAAAGAGGCAAAAGGTGAAGAATCGTCCGGCAATATCTCAACTGGTAATATCTCATTATCAACTGTTTCTGTAGTTTTCTCAAACCTTTGGCTGATTACAGATTCAAGATAAACTAAGGCGGATGAGAGCGAATTGGAGTTCATAAATGATCTGTTTTTTCTCTAATAAATTGATTACCACTCCCCGCATGAATTAAAACAAGGGGCGTCTGCAAATGGTAATCCGGTTCCTTAAAAGTAGTACTATCTTTGAATTAAATGGCTCAGGTCAGGGAGTACGTTCCACTTCTGCCCCGGCCTTGGTAACTTTTGCGGTTCCGTCGGTTCCTTCAATGGTATGGACCTGGTTAACTTCAGTGAATTTCTTTCCATCCCCTCCTTCGGTAGTGACCCTGAAATGGTTGGGAATCACCCAGTCATATCTCCCTTTGATCCAGGGTGATGGATAATTCCAGAAACCGGCTTCGTCGGTAGCAGAATCTTCATTATTATTTTGAATGGGCAGGAAGGTATCTCCGGAATCGTGATGCTGGAAATTACCGGTACGTCCCGCGAAATATCCCTGGATATTGGAGGCAGGGCCTGAAACCTCTTTGGCTTCAACATTTCCAAAGGATACTGATTTTGGAAAATATTGAAATTTAAGCCGCATACCAGCCCCTAATCTTCCCCGGGTAAAAGACATGACACCGGTTCTTCTTGCAGTAATCTGATTCGGCTCAAGCACATTCATCACCACCGACCGTGTGTATTTTCCTGAGGTAAGGCTGATTGTAACCGATGCTCCCCTGACCGGGGCAGTCCAGTCAAACGTGAGCGTGCCGGCAGAAGTCAGCGGTGACCCACCGGAAGCACTCCAATCGCCGGTTTTACTTCCCCTGAATGCGACCCTTTCGCCTACTCCCACTTTCCTGCGTGATTTACCTGAGCCATCTGCGGCATCCAGATCGGTAGAAATGGCTATGTCAGGAGCATGCCAATACCAATCCCAGGCTTCCAGCAGGCTTTTCACTAATTTCCTGGCCAGGCTGACCAACCAGTTCCAGGCGTTAATGATCCCTTTTGCTATTTTTAAAGCCATGGCAATGACCCAGTTCCATGCATTGGTAATTGCCATTGCCAGTCTTGATGCGATCATCTGAACCCAGTTCCACGCATTGGTGATCCGCATTGCGATTCTCGTAGCCATTACCTGAACCCAATTCCATGCATTGGTAATTCCCATCGCGATGCGTGAGGCTATGAACTGAATCCAGTTCCATGCATTGGTTATGCGCATCGCCAATGCTGAAGCCATGGACTGAATTCTGTTCCATGCATTGGTGATCCCCGTTGCCAATCTGGAGGCCATCGCCTGGACCCAATTCCATGAGTTGGTAATCCCCATGGCCAATCGCGAGGCAAGAACCCTCACCCAGCCCCATGAGGCCGGAAGATGCATCCCGATTCGTGAGGCCACGGCCTGGATCCAGTTCCAGGCTGAGGTGATTGAGAGGGCAATATTTGACGCTACTGTCTGAACCCAGGTCCATGCATTGGTGATACCCATAGCCAACCGGGAAGCCAGTGTCTGAATAAAGTTCCATGCATTGGTGATATTCATTGCCATACGTGTGGCTGCCGCCTGAATGAAATTCCATGCATTGGTAATTCCCATATTAAGTCTGCCGGCCAATCCCCTGATCCATTCCCATGCCGAAGTGACACCCTGCCCGATCCGGGTGGCAATCCCCCGGATAAATGACCAGGCAGCATCAACACCCAATCGAACAGTCGATGCCAGGTTCCTGATAAAGGTCCAGGCTGCTGAAATTCCGGCGCCAATTCCCGATGCGATGCTCCGTATCCAGGTGGTCGCAGCAGCAATTCCACCGCCAATCGCCTGCCTTACACTGGTAACGATGCCACTTATCGCACCGGCAACTGCATTGGCCCCCTCCCTTACATCGTCAAGAAGCCCTCTCTGAATTACCGGAGAAGTGGAATCTGAAGGTTTTGTTTGCAACATTCCGGCGTTATGGGGCCTGCCAAAGTCTGAATTACTGTTTAGTCCTTTTGATGCCCCCTGCTGGACAACATGGGTAAGCTCATGAGCCAGTAATTGTTTCCCTTGCGGGGATTGGGGCTGATACTGACCCTCTCCAAAAAAGATATGATTCTGATAAGTGAAGGCACGTGCATTGAGCTGATTATTCAGTTGTGCTGACCCCTGGTCCTGGTGAACGCGGACATTGGAGAAGTCATTGCCGAACCGGGGCTCCATAAAACTGCGGGTTTCGGCAGGCAAAGGCTGGCCACCTGAGGTTTTACTACGGATAGTGGCTTCAGTTTGTGAGCTGGCTACCTGAACATTCTCCTCTCCCGGTTGCTGAATTAGCCCCTCTGCAGGTTGAGCTGGGCCTGTTTCCTTTCTCAGGAGTTTCTTTTCAGGCTGTGATTCCAAATCCTTTTGAGGAGTGAGCCTCCCCGTACCTGACATCCGCATCACCTTATCAGCCATGTGGTCGGCTTCAACTTCATACTTGTCACCAGGCGTGTTGACCGCCAGCTTGGTTTGAACAGAAGGGGGGGCAGGAGCAAAAAAATCCCCCCCTCCAGCCTTTGTAAAGAAAGGTTGAACCGGCTTCGTCTGCAAACTTGCCGGTGTTGTATGGGTCTGTTTTTCTGCTGTTGCTTTCATAAATAAAAAAATTAATAAACCACATCACCTCCATTCCACCCAAAGCATTGTTTTCATCCAGGGGAGTCTGATCATTGAAATTCCCCACGGCAAGCGGTCAAGTAACACATCATAATCACGCGGTTCTACCTGCAACAGCCAGTCCCCATCCTCTTTCTGCGAGAGTTTGCCAGGTCTGACCAGGAAATTGCCTCTCAATCCATCCGGTGAAGTATTACCCAACGCTTCCCAATGTGGTATAACGGCATCCAGCAGTGATAAGGCTTCGCTTTTTTCATGCTCCGAAATTTCAATCAATAACGGGACAGGCATTGAAAGTGGAATACCGCAAAGGAGTTTAGGCAAAACCAACTCGTATTCAGGCGCTTCTGCTTGCCCTGTAACCAGGTAATGAAGCATGTAAAGCGCCCTTTCAGGCTGAAAAAGTTCATCTTCGTTTGCAATTCCCAAATGTTCAAAAAACCGATAAATAAATGGGTGCAGCAACACCAATCCGGCATTATCGATGAAAATACCTTCCGTTACCTCCTGAACTGTCGTTTCACCTGCCATTGCTGTTACTGAAACCTGCGGTATTTTTTCATCAACCACTTCTGTTTTATCTAAATTCTTTATATTTAAATTATTGAGCAGCGTATGATCACCTGACAGAATATCCTCCAAAATTCTTACCCCAAATTTTGCCAGATCCTTTTGTGAATCAAGGTCAACGAGTACCAGCTTCACAATTTCAACTTTCGAAATATTCACCGCTGAAGATGAAAGGATGAGGGTTTTTTCCAGAATTATACGCTTCATTCGCTCCCGGATTTCAGGGGTAAAGGATACGTTTTCAGATGGATTAGGCAGATGATCCGGTTCATCCATTAAAACCTCTAGTTCGTTATAAACATTTAAAACCCGGGGGGCCACTTTTGATAGTACCATTTGTACAAACTCTGCCGAAAACTGCAAGGTGAGC
>JAHEYS010000413.1 GCA_023251475.1 Prolixibacteraceae bacterium | reverse complement strand
GACAAAACAATACTCCACGGGTGAAGAGATTCTGGTGAATCTTCAGGATAAACATCCAATTATTAACAAAATTCTGGAGCATCGGGGACTCAAAAAACTCCTTTCCACCTATGTGGAGGCACTTCCAAAAATGATTAATCCAATAACCGGAAAGATACACTCATCATTCAATCAGACCATTGCGGCTACTGGCCGCCTTAGTTCCACAAATCCAAACCTTCAGAATATACCGATCCGGGACGAAAACGGGCGTGAAATCCGTAAAGCCTTTATTCCAAGTGACAACGCACATCTTTTCTTATCTGCTGACTATTCACAAATTGAACTCCGGATTATGGCAGCAGTCTCCGGCGACAAGGTAATGACCGAAGCCTTCCGTAACGGAGAAGATATCCATGCCGCAACTGCTTCCAAAATTTTCGGTATTCCCATCAGCGAAGTAACCTCAGACATGCGCAGGAAAGCCAAAACTGCCAATTTCGGTATCCTTTACGGAATTTCCGCTTTTGGACTCTCCCAAAGACTTAATATACCCAGGGGTGAAGCGAAACAACTGATCGATGATTATTTTGCCAACTTCTCAATGGTTAAAGAATATATGGATGCCCAGCTCGTGCTTGCCCGAAAAAGGGGATACGTTGAGACGATCATGGGGAGAAGGCGATACCTGAGCGATATCAACTCCGCCAACTCCGCAGTCAGGGCTTTTGCAGAACGTAATGCGATCAATGCACCTATCCAGGGATCTGCCGCAGATATTATCAAAGTGGCCATGATCAACATCAGCAAACGGTTTGCAGAAAAGGGGATTCAGTCAAAAATGATTCTTCAGGTACATGACGAATTAAACTTTGATGTTTTAAAGTCTGAGCTTGAGTCGGTTAAAGCAATCGTAAAATATGAAATGGAAAATGCCGTTAAACTTGAAGTTCCCCTTGAAGTGGAGATGGACGCAGCCGAAAACTGGCTTCTTGCCCATTGATTTCTCCTGATTACAGCCTTTCTTTCCATTCATCATTAAACCGCCAGTTGTCCATACCAATTTAAGGTCTGCCCATCCGGATATTCCATTCCTGCCTCTAATTTCGCCTGAAAATCCGTATGGTCTCTTTAGGCCACACAATTAATGTTGTAAAACATGAAATTATTTTGTGAGGGATAATAAAAAACAAACTATGTTTGCAGAACGGATCAGAACAGTTTTATACCGCTTGAAAAATCAATATGTAAGCGATATAATTCATTTCAGGCTTAAAGTTATAGCAGATTCACCCAATGTTCTGCAAATTGGAACAGGGTATTTACTGTAAAATCAGCTTCTGAGATTCTAAGATCTGCGTTGAACGCTATTTTTTATCATTTAAATCCTTTCCGGATTGAAGAAAAAACAGTTTCAACAAACTTAGCATAACACAGCAGAACAGGGTAAGGAATTAAAATCTTGCTCCTTCAATAAATTAATTTTTAACAATTGAACATTTACTGACGTTTTTGTTTTGAACCATTTAAACATGAGTATTAAAGAATTTATCAGTCGAGCCAGAAACGGATCCAAAGCAAAGATCTGGTTGCTGGCTTTTGGAGCTATGATTGGTCTGGCCTTTATCGCAACCTTTAACAGGATCGCTTCCTACACTTCAACCGACAAATATTGTATGTCGTGTCATGTTCATCCCTGGGCAGAGGAGAGCTGGCGCTTATCGCCTCACCACAATAACAGGACCGGGGTTAGCACCCAATGCGTTGAATGTCATTTACCTCCTAAGGGAGAAGGGTATCTGATGGCAAAAGCGTACCATGGCGCCAAAGATGTTTACGGTAAATTTTTTAAAGACAGCGCAAAAATTAACTGGGAGGCCAAAAGATTACTGGATAATGCCAAGGGATTTACCTACGAGAAATCATGTATCAAATGTCATCAGAATCTTTTTCCTGCGACGTTGTCGGTGAATGGAAGTAATGCCCACCTTGCCTATATCAATTCCAAAGAAGAGCCCAGGCCTAATTGTATCAACTGCCATCTTAATGTCGGACATTACGATAAAAATGTCAAACACGAACATGATTCAAATTTTGGAGTGGATGCCGCTGCCAGCATGGAGAAATTTGAAGCAGCCACAAAAGTTGAGAAATTTGAAAACTTTACAGAAAAAATCCCCGGAACGACAGTCTCATTTGATATGGTCGCCATACCTGAAGGGACATTCAACATGGGAAGTCCTGAAAATGAACCACTGCGCAAGCCCGATGAAGGTCCGGTACACAAAGTGAAGCTCTCAAGATTCTGGATGGGAAAAATTGAAGTTTCATGGAACGAATACCTGGCCTTCTTCCAGGCAACAGCTTCGCAGGGAAGAACTGAAGGTCAGGTTCTTAAAAATAAAAATGTAGATGCCATTACCGGGCCAACCCCTCCCTGGGGAGCTCCCGATCAGGGATGGGGCAAAGGATTGCGACCAGCAATCACCATGTCTTTCCGCGCTGCCAATACCTATTGTCAGTGGTTATCCAAAGTAACAGGTAAAAAATACCGTTTACCAACAGAGGCTGAATGGGAATATGCCTGTCGCGGAAATACAACAACCCCCTATTACTTTGAGGGTGATCCAAAAAAATTCACTTCAAAAGGGATCTTCAGGAAAATCTTTGGCCCTGACACTGCCAATATTGCTTCCCATATTGTCTATATGGTTAACAGTTCGTCAAAAACAAAAGATCCTGCAGCTGTAAAAGAGAATCCATTCGGATTGAAGAACATGACGGGAAATATTGCGGAATTCTGCTCCGATTATTACTCACCCGATGCCTACAAAACAGGTGGGGGCGAAGTGGTTAATCCCAAAGGACCCGATTCGGGACAGGAGCATGTCATCAGAGGAGGTTCATTTAAAAGTGATGCCAAAGATGTGAGAAGTGCTGCGAGAGATTTTACCAAAACTCAGGCTTGGTTAGTGACTGATCCGCAGATGCCTAAGAGTATCTGGTGGTACTCCGATTGTATTGACAACGGATTCAGGGTAGTGTGCGAGGCAGATAGTATTAAATGAAGGAATGAAAAATGTAAGAATGAACAATAGTATGGAAAACGAGTCAAAAAATATCAACAGAAGGAAATTCCTGGGAGCGGGAGTTTTGGCAGGATTAGGTGTCGCAGGGGCATCGGCTATCCTTTCATCATGTAATAAAGAATTGGACAACCACGCACTTGGACTTCCCCCGATACTGAAAGGGGCACCGAAAGGGAGGAAGCTAAAAGCAGGTCTTGTGGGAGTTGGAAACCGGGGAACAGGTGCGGCTATTAATTTTATCAGTGCCGGTCCCGACCTTGAAATTATTGCCCTTGCAGATGTTTTTCAGGATAAAATTGATAATTGCCGTCAAAGATTTGCCTCATTCGATCTCCCCATCCCCGCTGAAAACTGCTTTGTAGGTTTTGATGCCTACAAGAAATTAATGGCCATGCCGGAAATAGATGTTGTAATCTGTGCCACTCCCCCTCAATTTCGACCTGAACATTTCCTGGAGGCTGTTATGAATAAGAAACATTGTTTCCTGGAAAAACCGGTTTGCGTCGATCCTGTCGGCGCCCGTATGATGATCGCCACAGCAAAAAAAGCGGAGGCGCTCGGACTTTGCGTGGTGACCGGAACACAACGACGTCACCAGGAAGATTATATCGAAACCTACAAACAGGTTGCCAATGGCGCCATTGGTAAAC
Source organism: Prolixibacteraceae bacterium (assembly GCA_023251475.1). Lineage (GTDB taxonomy): Bacteria > Bacteroidota > Bacteroidia > Bacteroidales > Prolixibacteraceae > JAAFHB01. Next base: position 1,218 of record JAHEYS010000413.1, on the reverse strand, counting down.
TGACATCGGCAAAAGCATTCTGGAACCAGGAACATGTCTGGTTCCGAACACGTGAAGAGGGGTGGAACGACATGGAATATATGATCCGCAACTGGAACAACTTCTGCTGGCTTTGCGGCGACCATATCCTTGATACACACGTACATAATATTGACGTAATCAATTGGTTTATGGGGAAGCACCCCGAAAAGGCAATTGGTTATGGTGGCCGTGCGCGCAGGGTAACGGGCGATCAGTACGACTATTTCAGCATTGACTACGACTACGGCAACGGGGTAAGTTCCCACAGCATGTGTCGTGAACTGGACAGCTGTGCAAACGGTACCGGAGAAATAATCAATGGAACTGAAGGTTATACCAACTGTATCAATACGATCTGGAACCTCGACGGGAGTGTAAAATGGAAATTTGAATATCCCAAAGACGAAAACGGCAACACCATGAACACCATAAAAATTTCCCCCTATGTTCAGGAGCATATGCACCTGGTTCACGCCATCAGAACCGGGAAATATGTAAATGAAGCCGAACAGACTGCAATCTCAACACTTACTGCAATTATGGGGCGCACTGCTGCCTATACCGGTCAGTTAATCACCTGGGATGCGATCATGAAATCGGATATGGACCTGGGACCTAAAAAAATAGAATTTGGACCCGTGGATATGGTTTTTGAAACCCCGATCCCTGGAACAGATGCACATATTTAACGATCAACAACCATCATCAACTAAAATTTATTCACAATGTTAGACAAATCTACCAGAAGGGATTTTCTGAAACGATCTGCAGCCGTGGCTACCGGAGCATTAGTCCTCCCACAGATTATACCTTCAACTGCTTTGGGAATGGGGGGGAAACTTCCGCCCAGCGACAGGATTGTAATGGGAGCTATCGGAGTCGGGTCTCAGGGACAAAGCAACATGAGGGATTTTATAAAGCTGAATCGCCAGGTTCAATTTGTTGCTGTTTGTGATGTCGATGCCAATCATGCAGCCAAAGCCAAAGAGATGGCTGATGAGGACAACAAAAACAAAGATTGCCGCACCTATGGCGATTACCGCGAATTTCTTGAAAAAGAGAAACTCGATGCAGTATCGATTGCCCTCCCGGACCATTGGCACGGAATCATTTACAGCGCAGCAGCGAATAAAAAACTGGATGTTTATGGCGAAAAACCCATTTGCCGTACAATCAAAGATGGTCAGACAATTGTAA
>JAHEYS010000153.1:10558-15950 GCA_023251475.1 Prolixibacteraceae bacterium | reverse complement strand
AATGTGTCAGGAAAGATGGTCATGTTGGATGGGTACAACCGATAGGCGCCGATCCTAAAAAGAATTTTACTGCCGAAAGCTGGGAGGTTTACGGTTCCGGGGCATACCTGCTGGCGGGAAGCGAAGTAATTAAGCTTAAGCGATAGTATTAAAATATTAAAGGCGTGATTCCCTGTCACGCCTTTAATGCCTAAAGAGGCAAACCACCGGTCTGGAAAAAAACTTTAGAATTCCAATCCTTCCAACAATTCAATATAGGTTGAAATTCCATCGTTTATCTCGGAGATCAGGATATACTCATCGGCGGTATGGGAGCGTGCTGAATCACCGGGGCCCATTTTAACAGAGGGATATGGGATTACCGCCTGGTCTGAAGTCGTTGGGGATCCGTACATTGGCAGCTCCATTTCGAGACCACGTTTTACCAGCGGATGGTCAGCCCTGATCCCGGAGGAGTTTAGCCGGAAGGAGCGGGATTGAACATCTGACCCGATCAGCGATGTGATAATGCGGAATACCTCTTCATTTGAATAACACTCGTTGGTACGCACGTCAACCACGAAACGACATGAATCGGGTATAACATTGTGTTGTTGTCCAGCCTCAATCACCGTGACAGTCATTTTAACGGGACCCAGCACAGGTGATTCGAGTGGAAACCGGTAATCCTGAATAATCTTTATATCATTGATTGCCTTATAGATGGCATTCTCCCCTTCGTTACGGGCAGCGTGGCCTGCTCTCCCTTTTGCCTCGCAGTCCAGCACCATCAGTCCTTTTTCCGCAATTGCAATATGCATTTGTGTCGGTTCACCCACAATTGCCAGATCAATTTTACCCAACTGATCCAGGACAGAGGCAATTCCATGCTCACCCGAAACCTCCTCTTCAGCACTGGCACAAAAAATAAGGTTGTATGGCAGATCCCTGACCGTATTAAAATAACGGAAAACACCCAGTAATGCGACAACGGAAGCACCTGCATCATTACTGCCAAGTCCGGTGATCCGTTCACCTTCAACAGTTGCTTTATAGGGCTCATAGGTATATCCCTTTGCAGGACGCACCGTATCAACGTGTGAGTTTAAAAGTATTACAGGTTTACCTTCCACCCAGTTTGAACTTCGCATCCACAGGTTATTACGACTTCTTTCCGGCTTAAGTCCCCAGGAAGTAAAACTCTCTTCCAGAAAATCAGACACATCCTTCTCCTCGCGACTCAATGAGGGGATTTCGATCATTGCTTTTAACAGTTCAACACTCTCGGAGGCAATTTTATCTTTCAGCATAGTTCAGAGCACTAACCTTGTTCCTCTTAAACCACCGGAAATACCCTGGGCATTGGTGATCACCACTGCTGATACGCCACTTCTCAACGCATTGAATCCACTTTCAAGTTTAGGGATCATCCCAGCTGTGATCACCCCCTGGGCTTTAAGTTCTTCAAAAAGTACGGGATCAATTTCCGGAATGAGCGATTTCTCGTCCGCCTCATTCAGTAACACGCCCGCCTTTTCAAAACAGAAGATCAAGCGTAATTCATACCTGCTGCACAATGAAGTTGCCAATTCTGAAGCAATCGTATCGGCGTTGGTATTGAGCAATGATCCCTTTCCGTCGTGTGTGATGGGTGCAATTACAGGTACGGCGCCGTTGCCAAGTAACTCAGCCAACGCCTGGGCATTCACCCATTTTATATCGCCCACAAAACCATAATCTATTTCACCTACAGGCCGCTTAACAGCCCTGATAATATCAAGATCTGCCCCGGTAAGCCCAATAGCATTGTTTCCCAATGCCTGCAATCCGGCAACAACATTTTTATTCACTAAACCGGCATAAACCATCGTAGCAACTTTCAGCGTCTCGGCGTCAGTAATCCGGCGTCCGTCAACCATTTTAGTCTCAATTCCGAGTTTCTCCGCTAATGCTGTTGCACTTTTACCACCACCATGAACGAGGATTTTACCTCCGGCGATGCGCGAAAAGTCCTTTAACAAAGTTCTGAGTGACTCCTCCTCTTCAACGATTTTACCACCTACTTTAATGATTATCAAATGTTCCCTCATACTATCCTTCCAAAATCATTTTTAAAACTGTCTGGGCCGAATATACACGATTTTCTGCTTCATCAATCACTATGGACGAAGATCCATCGAGAACCTCATCTGTTACGATCATATTACGGCGTACCGGAAGGCAATGCATAAACTTTGCATTGTTTGTCAGGGCCATTTTTTGGGATGAAACAGTCCATGACATGTCTCTGGAGAGAATCTCACCGTAAGCGCTACAGGATGACCAGTTTTTGGCATAGATAAAGTCGGCTCCTTCGAAAGCCTTGTCTTGATTATATTCAACTTTGAGGTCTCCCATAAACCTTGAATCCAACTCATAACCTTCAGGATGAGTCACTACAAGGTCATAATCGGTCTGACGCATCCATTCAACAAAAGAATTGGGCACCGCCTGGGGCAATGCACGCGGATGTGGTGCCCAGCTCAGCACCACCCTGGGTCTTGCCTTTGTTTTATACTCCTCAATGGTAATATGATCAGCAAAGCTTTGTAGCGGATGACGTGTTGCAGCCTCCATACTGACCACCGGCACACCGGCATATTGAACAAACTGGTTAAGAATTTTCTCAGAGTAATCATCCTCCTTGCTTTCAAAGCTGGCAAAAGCCCTGACTCCAATGACATCACAGTACCGTCCGATTACCGGAATGGCCTCGAGCATATGCTCCGGCTTATCGCCATCCATCACAACGCCTAACTCACTCTCCATTTTCCAGCCATCCTGATTCACATTGAGCACCATGGTATTCATTCCAAGGTTCATTGCCGCCTTTTGGGTGCTTAAGCGTGTTCGAAGACTTGCATTGAAGAAAATCAATATTATTGTCTTATTTCTGCCCAGATGCTGGAATCCATACGGGTTATTCTTGATTTCGCGGGCAGTATTTAAAGCTTCCGATAAATTTGGAAGGTCATAAACTGAAGTAAAATGTCGCATAATATGTATTAATGATGATAATCCTCTATAAGCTAATATAATATCATGATCTTCTTCTGAAATTAAGGACGTATTTGTCCGTCACCCTCTACCAGCCATTTAATACTGGTCAGTTCTTCGAGCGCCATTGGACCACGGGCATGCAGCTTCTGGGTACTGATCCCAATCTCAGCCCCCAACCCAAATTGTGCACCATCGGTAAAGGCAGTACTTGCATTGACATAAACAGCCGCGGCATCGACCACCCTGAGGAATAAATCACAATTTGCCTTATTTTCAGAAATTATTGCTTCACTATGCCTGGAACTGTAATGTGCGATGTGCGCGATCGCCCCATCAAATGAATCTACTGTTTTAACGGCCATTTTATAGGAGAGGAACTCCGTTCCAAATGATTCATTGGTTGCTGGTTTGAGCAGATGTTCAGGATAAATCCCTTCCAGTACATCATAAGACTGTTTATCGGCATAAATCTCAACATCACTGTTAATCAGCAGATTTGAGATCTCAGGGAGGTCCTTTAACCTTGATTTATGAATAATCAGACAATCAAGCGCGTTGCATACACTGACGCGTCGTGTTTTTGCATTGTAAATAATCTGAGCCCCTTTGGCAAGATCGCCAAATTCATCAAAATAGGTATGGCAGATTCCCGCCCCCGTTTCGATGACAGGAATCGTTGCATGCTGCCTGACATAGTCAATGAGCCCCTGACTCCCGCGCGGAATGATTAAATCGACAAATCCCCTGGCATTCAGCAATTCGGTAGTTGCCTCCCTGCCTGCCGGAAGAAGCGCAAGAATATGTTTATTTATATTATTTAATTCCAGAACGTTATGAATTATGCTAACTATTGCCTGGTTCGAATAAAAAGCATCACTCCCCCCCTTTAAAATACAGGCATTTCCCGACTTGAGGCAAAGGGAAAAAACATCAAAAGTGACATTGGGGCGTGCTTCGTATACAATACCGATCACACCAAACGGAACAGTGACCTTCGAGATTTGAAGCCCGTTCGGTCTGACATTATGGTAGAGGACCCTTCCAAGGGGTGAGGGCAAAGAGGCGACATTTCGGATGTCGTCGGCAATATTTTTTATCCGGTCGGCAGTAAGTTTTAAACGGTCATATTTTGGATCAGAATTCTCCATCCGGGCCAGGTCTTTCTGGTTTTCGCGTAGTATATAACCGGTACTTTTCGCGGCAGCCTCTGCAATTTTGACAAGCACCTCGTTAACCTTATCATTGCTCAGCAGATTTAACTCCCGGCTGGCATTCAGTGTATCTTGAAATTGTTCGTGGAAATTCATTGATTTAAATTATTATAACAAGTATAAGTAATCGTAATGAATAAATGGTTTCGGCTTTTTGCCGCCCATCTCTTTTAGTGCTTCATCGGAAGAATAGGATGCCTTACCCAACCCGATCAAATCACCGGCTGAGTCTTTAACCCTGACGATATCGCCCTCCTTGAAATAGCCTGTAACATGAGTAATCCCGATCAGCAATAAACTGACGGCATTATCAGAAAGCAGTACGCACCTTGCCCCATCATTGATGATCACTTCACCTTTGGCAAAATCATCAGAATGAGCAAGCCATTTCCGTACTCCGGTTGATTTCTTTTCTGAGGGGATAAAATGGGTCTGAACAGCATCATTATTGTACAAAATGTCTGATAATGAATTTATTTTCGTCCCATTTGTGATGTGGACCGAGATCCCCTGCCCGGCCAGCTTGGAGGCGATATGAAATTTGGTCAGCATCCCCCCCCTTCCAAAGTTCGATTTTTTTCCTGAAATCGCTTCAATGTCCAGCGTTTCGCCCTGATTGATTGAGGTGATCAGCCTGCTCTCAGGCGCTTCGGGCGATCCGGTATAAACACCATTAACATTGGTAAGAATGATCAGCGCTTCCATATCCATCATTGAGGCGATTAAGCCTGAAAGTTCATCATTATCGGTAAACATCAGTTCGGTAACTGATATAGTATCGTTCTCATTGACAACCGGAACAACGCCATTTTCAAGCAAGGTCGTCATACAGTTGCGCATATTGAGGTAGTGCAGCCGGTCGCTGAAATTCTCCTTTGTGGTGAGTACCTGGGCGCAGGTAATCCCGTTTAAACGAAAAAGTTCGGCATACTGGTTGATCAGTTTCACCTGGCCAACTGCCGACCATAACTGACGACTTGATATGGGGTCGAGTTTACGCTGCAGGTCGACTTCGGCACGTCCGGCTGCAACTGCACCTGAGGTCACCAGGATCACCTGGACGCCTGCTTTCCGGAGTGCTGAAATTTGGTCCACAATATGTGCCATCCTGATAACATTGAGCATCCCATCCTCACGCGTCAATACATTGCTCCCGACTTTTA
>JAHEYS010000153.1:0-10548 GCA_023251475.1 Prolixibacteraceae bacterium | reverse complement strand
TTCTATTGTATAATAATGACATAATATATTCATTTTGCGGGCTGTCGGCCGGAAATCTGAACTCGCTAATTTTTACTTCTTTCCCTGATTTCGACACGACGAATTTTACCGCTGATTGTTTTAGGCAACTCGGTGACAAATTCCACTATCCGTGGATATTTGTAAGGAGCGGTAACCGTTTTAACATGTTCCTGAATCTCTTTTGCCAATTCCTCACTCCCGGGCCGGTATTCCGGCGCCAGAATAATTGTTGCTTTGACTACCTGGCCACGAATCTCATCCGGCGCACCGGTAACTGCACATTCAATAACAGCCGGATGAGTCATCAGCGCACTTTCAACTTCAAATGGCCCAATTCGGTAACCCGAGGATTTGATCACATCATCAACCCTTCCGACAAACCAATAATATCCGTCTTCGTCGCGCCAGGCCAGATCCCCGGTATAGTAGAGCCCGCCGTAATGGCAGGATTCAGTTTTCTCAATATCCCTGTAATAGCCTGAAAATAATCCGACTGGAATTTTTTCACAGGTGCGGATAACGATTTGTCCAACTTCACCATCTTCAACCTCCTTATTATCTGCATCTATTAGCTGAACGTCGAACTGGGGTGAAGGGATGCCCATTGAACCCGCTTTTGGTTCCATCCAGGGGAATGTGGCAATCTGCAATGTTGTTTCGGTCTGTCCAAAACCTTCGCGGAGTTTTAAGCCGGTCAGCGCATAAAAGGTATCGTAGACAACCGGATTCAACGGTTCACCGGCTACAGCAGCCCATTTCAATTTGGAGAGATCGTATTTTGAAAAATCCTCCCTGATCAGAAAACGGTAAATTGTTGGTGGGGCACAAAAACTTGTAACACCGAAAGTACTGATTTTCGTAAGCATATCATCGGGTACAAACTTCTCAAAATCATACACAAACACGGCAGCTCCTGCAAGCCACTGCCCATAGATCTTCCCCCACACCGATTTGGCCCATCCGGAATCGGAAACAGTAAAGTGGAGACCGTCATTTTCGACATTCTGCCAGAATTTGGCAGTGATGATATGGCCCAGCGGATAGGTAAAATCATGTGCCACCATCTTTGGATTTGCAGTTGTCCCCGATGTGAAATACAACAGGGAGATATCATTTATACTGGCGGCAGCTTCACCCTGGGGTGCAACAAACGGACCTGCATGCTGCACTCCTTCCCGAAATGAAACCCACCCCTGAGGGGTTGGATCGCCAACACTCACCAGTTTTTCGACGGTTGGTGATTTGGCCAGTGATTCGTTGATATTATTGATAATCTCTGACTCCGAAACACAGATGATCATCTTTACTCCGGCAGCATTATTTCTGTAAATAAGATCTTTAGGAGTCAACAGATGGGTTGCGGGGATCCCCACGGCTCCGATTTTATGCAATGCAAGAATGGAGAACCAAAATTCGTATCTCCTTTTCATAATCATCATCACTTTATCGCCACGTCCGATCCCCAGCGACTGGAAGAACGAGGCCGTCTCATCACTCGCCTTTTTCAGATCCGCAAATGTAAAATCCCTGGTTTCGCCTTTATCATTGACCCAGCAAATGGCCCGTTTCGACGGATTTGTCCTGGCGTATTCATCAACCACATCATAGGCGAAATTAAATTGTTCAGGAACAATAATTTCAAAATTTTGTTTAAAATCTTCCAGCGATTCAAAAACCGATTTCTTCAAATATTTCTCAAACATGCAGACTCTGATTTATAGGATAATAGCTAAAAACTTGGCTGTTTTATTTTCCATGGCGAGCATACCATGAGGCAATCCGGCATCAAAATAGATTGAATCGCCGGGTTCGAGGAGCATCTCCTTGGCACCAATAAAAAATTTCATTTTCCCCTCCAGTAAAAAATTAAATTCCTGTCCGGGATGGGAATTAAAGCTAACCGTAGCCCCCTCCCTGGGTTCAACCGCCACAATAAAAGGGTCAGCCTTACGATGCTTAAAATTGCCTGCAAGGGCCTCATATTTATAGGCTTTCCTGCGTTCAACACTCGTCCCCTTACCATTTCGGGTCAGGGTATAGGAATGCATATGTGGCTCTTCACCTGTCAGCAGTGTGGTTAAATCGAGATTGAATTTCAGCGCCATACGGTGGAGTATGCTCACCGGAATATCAACCTTCCCACTTTCAAAATTCAGGTATTGCTCCGTTGTGATGGCGCAGGTTGTTGCAGCTTCATCGGCTGAAATTTCAAGTATGTCGCGCATTCCGCGCAAACGGTCGGCTATTAATTTGATCTGCTCATCCATAAGTATAATATTATCGGTTAACCTATGTCGTTATTATTTTGTATTGTTGATTTTGTTGTACGAGACCAGCAACCCGCGGATCAGCGCCGAAGAAAAACCCTGATGTTCCATTTCGTTCAATCCAGATATCGTGATCCCCTTTGGAGTAGTAACCTTGTCAATTTCCTGTTCAGGATGGTGACCGGTTTGCAGGATCAGTTCGGTGGCCCCTTTTACCGTTTGGGCAACAATTTGCTGAGCCACATCTGCGCCAAAGCCAATCTCTACCCCTCCCTGAATTGCAGCCCTGATAAAACGAAGTGCAAATGCGATTCCGCAGGCGCCAAGTACAGTAGCAGCCGCCATTAGTTCCTCGTTGATAAAGATCACTTTACCAAGCGCTTCAAACAATTCCTGCACCAGAACGATTTGCTCAGGTGAACAGTCGGGCGCCGCGATCAGGGTCATCGATTCCTGAAGTGCCACTGCGGTATTTGGCATTACCCTGAGCGGAATCACCCCGGAGGGTAGCAGCTCCTTGAGTTGGACAATGCTGATTCCCGTCATCAGTGAAGCTACAAGCTGACCCGGTTTCAGGATGGACCTGATCTCGGTAATCACCTCCACTGCCTGGTAGGGCTTTACAGCAATAATAATCATATCTGCCTGTGAAACAGCACGCTGATTATCTTTCTCAATACGAACTCCCTTTTCAGCAAGATCATCGAGTAATTGTACACGCCGCCTTGAAACTGTCAGTTTTGAGGCGGAAATACCGGATTTAAGAAATCCCTCAGCGACTGACCGCCCAAGATTTCCTCCTCCGACGATCGCTATTTTTAAATTCTTCATTTCCATGCAATACAAATTTGAAATTCGGAAAAAACGCAATTTACAATTTATTCAACACCTTTTCCAATGCTTTTACAAAAAGATCTGCCTGTGCCTTGTTCAGTGTTAACGGAGGGAGTATCCGAATGACATTGGTCCCTGTAACGCCGGTAAATATTTTCTCCTCAAAAAGCAGCTGTTTTCTGATTGCAGCAACAGGAAAACCGAATTCAAGACCTATCATCAACCCCTTTCCACGAAGTTCCCTGATCTGCGGGATGACGGAGAGTTTGGAAAACAGATAATCACCCACTTCAAGGGCATTGTCGACCAACGACTCTGCTTTCATGATATCCAGAACGGCTATCCCTGCAGCACAGGCCAGGTAATTTCCGCCAAAAGTGGTTCCAAGCATCCCCGACCAGGGTTTCAGTCCGGGACTAATCAAAATCCCACCAATGGGGAAACCATTTCCCATTCCCTTGGCCACTGAGATGATATCGGGTTGTATACCGGCATACTGATGTGCAAAAAACTTACCGCTCCGGCCATAACCTGACTGTATTTCATCAAGAATCAATAATGCACCATATTTCCGACATAACTGAGATGCGGCTACCAGAAATGCAGGTTCAGGAACGCGGCAACCACCGATTCCCTGAATCCCCTCCACAATAACCGCGGCAACATCGCCCGGTTGCAAGGCATTTTCAAGCTGATCAATATCATTAAGCGGTAAGAAAGTCCGTTTTACCGTATCATTAAGCGGTGAGATAATCTTTGGGTTGTCGGTAACGGCAACTGCAGCAGAGGTCCTGCCGTGAAAAGATTTCTCAAAAGAGATAATCCTTGCTTTTCCCGTATGAAATGAGGCCAGCTTTAGGGCGTTCTCATTCGCCTCTGCTCCGGAATTGCAAAGGAACAGGGCATAATCGGGATAACCTGAAAGTTCCCCCAATTTTAATGCGAGCTCCTCCTGCATTGGATTCTGCACTGAATTGGAATAAAACCCAATCCTGCCAAGTTGTTCGCTGATCTTACCCACATACTGCGGATGGGAATGGCCCACTGAGATGACCGCATGTCCGCCATATAAATCAAGGTACTCAATCCCTTTATCATCTGTAATATAACAACCTTTTGCCGATACCGGAACGATATCAAAAAGGGGATAGACGTCGAATAGTTTCATTTGTATATAATTTGTTTTTTAGCGGCCAAATGGAATAGCCGTGAGTATTATTCACTTCGGTTAGTGATTTCTAAACCATGGCTATTTCATTATTTTTAAATTTTGCAGCTCAATTTCTAAGTATGATCTTTAAGCAATTTATATCTTCTGCCAATAAGATTAAACAACAGGCGGTTGGCAACTGGCTTCCGGCCAACTTCAAATCAATTCATCAGCCATTAGCACATTAACCAATTAGCACATTAACCAATTAGCACATTAACCAATTAGCACATTAACCAATTAGCACATTAACCAATTAGCACATTAGCACATTGCCTAAAATCCTATCGCCTTTAGATTCAGTCCGCACCGTTCATCCAGACCAAACATGAGGTTCATATTCTGCACGGCCTGACCCGAAGCCCCCTTGAGCAGGTTATCGATACAGGAGATAATCATCAGTTTATTGCCATGTTTTTCAAGATAAACTAATCCCTTATTTGTATTTACCACCTGTTTCATATCGGGATTTTCAGTTGCTACATTGACAAAAGGGTGTGTGGCATAATACTTCCTGAAAATCTCATTTGCCGCCTCAATCGTACCTTCAAACCTGGTGTAAGCGGTCACAAAAATCCCACGTGTATGGTTTCCTCTGACCGGAATAAAGTTTACATCGTGACTGAACCCTGGCTGGGCCTGGCGCAGACTTTGACAAATCTCGCCAAGATGCTGATGTCCAAAAGCCTTATAAACAGACAAATTGTTATCACGCCAACTAAAATGGGAGGTTTTTGTAGGGGCCTGACCTGCACCTGTCGAACCTGTAATCGCATTGACATGCACCTCATCGGTCAGCATTCCACTGGATGCCATCGGAATGAGCGCCAATTGAATCGCCGTGGCAAAACATCCGGGATTGGCAATTTTATCAGCCACCCTGATTAGATCGCGGTTAAGTTCGGGCAATCCGTACACAAAATCGTTTCCTTCGCGTTCCAGTCTGAAATCGTGACTCAGGTCAATGAGTTTCACATTGGAAGGAATGGCATTATTATTCAGAAAATCAATCGATTTACCATGACCGGAACAAAGGAAAACCACATCGGTATCGCTGAAATCGACATCGGTGAAAACCATATCGGTCTCTCCGAGCAGATCAGCATGTACCGCATACACCGGCTGATTGTTATTGCTGCTGCTCTGAATGTATTTTAATTCAGCGGCAGGATGGTAAAGCAGTATTCTGATCAATTCGCCGGCGGTGTAACCAGCTCCGCCCACAATTCCGACCCTGATTTTAGTCGTTTCCGGCATTACTTCTTATTTACTGAATGATAAATTTTTAACTGATTGGCCAGAATTTTGGTAAATCCCTTTGCATCATCTGCGGTCCACCCTTTGTTCATCTCACCGTATTGCCCAAATTCAGATTTCATCAGATCGTGTTCCGATTCGATTCCCACTAACTGAAAATGATAAGGCTTCAGGTTGATAATCACCTTCCCCGTCACATTTTCCTGGCTGTTTTCAAGGAATTTCTCAATATCGCGCATCACCGGTTCAAGGTACATCGCCTCATGCAGAAACATTCCGTACCAGTTGCCCAACTGCTCTTTCCAGTATTGCTGCCACTTTGTAAGTGTGTGTTTTTCAAGCATCTGATGTGCTTTTATAATCAGCATCGGAGCTGCAGCCTCAAATCCGACACGCCCTTTAATCCCGATAATGGTATCTCCGATATGCATATCACGCCCGATGGCCCAGGCAGAGCCCAGTCGCTCCACTTCATTGATCGAATCGACAGGATCGCGATGGGTTTTCCCATTCACCCCTCTTAGCTGACCTTTGAGAAATTCAAGGGTGATGGTCTCCTCCCCCTCTTTCTGAAGATGTGTCGGATAAGCCTCCTCAGGAAGCGTTTTATCGCTTAGTAGCGTCTCTTTACCACCGATACTGGTACCCCATAATCCCTTGTTAACCGAATAAGCCATCTTTTCAAAATTATCAACAACACCATGTTCGCGCAGGTAGTTGATCTCCGCATCACGCGACAATTCCAGATCACGGGTCGGGGTAATAATTTTTATTTCGGGAGCCAGCACCTCGAATGCAAGGTCAAAACGGATCTGATCATTCCCGGCCCCGGTGCTGCCATGGGCAACATGGGTAGCCCCGATCGATTTGGCATATTCAATCACTGCAAGTGCCTGGAAGATGCGTTCTGAACTTACCGATATCGGGTAGGTATTGTTTCTCAAGACATTACCATAAACCATGTAACGTATACCCTTGTTGTAATACTCACTGGTCACATCAATCATCTTATGTGATTTAACACCCAGTGCGTAGGCTTTTTTTTCGATGGCCGCAAGTTCTTCTTTCGAAAATCCCCCCGTATTGGCAATGGCGGTATGTACTTCCATCCCCTTTTCAACCGACAGATAAATTGCACAGAACGAAGTATCCAAACCTCCGCTAAATGCGAGAACTACCTTTTCTTTCATGATAATATTATTTTTTTTATGTTATTCTGAATCATCCGGTCTTAAATAACACAGACCAGCTATTCATATTGTTCCTAATTTAACAAGTTCCTGTCTTTGAGCAATTCAGGAGATTACCGTCCAAGAATGATGATCTTTTTCCAGTCAATAGCCGAGAAAGAGAGTTTATCATTCTTCCGTTTTTCGAGCCACTCCTTGTAGATTTTAAACGGCGTTTTCGGTTTTTGCTTCTTTGTTTCCCAGGCAGGGTCGTAAATCATCCCGGTGCACAAACATTTTGTTTTATTCATCCGAAGCAGGATATCGTAATTCACACAACTCTGGCAACCTTTCCAAAACTGCTCATCATCTGTCAGTTCAGAGAAAGTAACGGGACGATAGCCCAGTTCTGAGTTGATTTTCATCACTGCCAGCCCGGTGGTCAGACCAAAAAGTTTGGCGTTGGGATATTTTTTCCGTGATAATTCAAAAGCCCTCAGTTTAATGCTGCGGGCAAGGCCGTGACCACGGTAATCCCAATGGACAATCAAGCCGGAGTTAGCCACATATTTGGCATCATTCCATGTTTCGATGTAACAAAATCCGGCAAATTTTTCTCCGTCGATGGCGATTATCGCCTTTCCTTCGGAAATTTTCGACGCAATATATTCATGAGTACGGCGGGCAATCCCCGTGCCGCGCTCCAGGGACGCTTTTTCAATGGTGTCATTTATTTCGTCCACAAAACGAAGATGCTCTTCGCCTGCGACCATCACCTTAATATCAGTTTTTGGCTGATTATCTTCTTTCTTTTTAAATATCATAGCTTTATAATTCGACTATTTTAAATTTTATGCTCCAGCTTAGGCATTATTGACTTTAATACCTGAATCACATCACTTCGCCCGATACCATCCCTCATAATCAGCAGGATGGTGTCATCGCCTGCCACCGTTCCAAGAATTTCATAAGGATTCACCTTGTCGATCATGATTGCCACACTATTGGCATATCCGGGAGAGGTTTTGATAACCCCCAGATTTGCTGAGAATTCAATACCCACGACACCGTCTGCCAGGAAATCGAGCCGTGAAACAGCCACACCTGCCAGTCCAACTGCAGGCTCTGTGGCGCCAAGACGGTAGAGATAACCTTTTTTCTCATCACTTGCCTTGACCACGTGCATCGATTTCAGATCACGCGAAAGGGTGGCCTGGGTGACTTCACATCCCCGCTCCAGCAACCTGATTTGCAGCTCATCCTGGCTACTGATTACCTCCTGGGCGATAATCTCCTTAATCAACTGAATTCTTTGCGACCGATTCTTCATTAATTTTTATCCAATGAATATTTATTCCATCAAAGAGTGCAATTTTATGCATATTTTTTGAATTATATTCAATTTTATGCATATTTATTTATTTTTCTCACTATTTATTAATTTAATGTGAATATTTATAAATATTTTAAAATGGCTTTGTAAGATTCGGAGATTTAGCTTACTTTTGCAACCGTGCGACATCAAAAAAGAATATCGAAAAAAGACGACGCAGGAAATGCGTTTTTACTACTGATAAAAAAGTAGTGAAAACGCATTTTTTTTGAGAATTAAGTGCTTAAAATAAGTTAACCAGAGAAAAACAAGTGATAATGCGAAAAGTTAAACTGATTCTTGAGGATGGGACAGTACTGGAAGGGAAATCATTCGGCTATGAAAAATCGGTGGCCGGTGAAGTAGTCTTCTATACCGCGATGACCGGGTATCCCGAAAGCCTCACAGATCCCTCCTATACGGGACAAATACTTGTTTCAACCTATCCGCTGATCGGGAACTACGGAGTTCCTAAAGATCTGATGGAAAATGGGATACATAAACATTTCGAATCAAATAAAATTCACATTACGGCGCTGATCATTTCCGATTATTCGGTTGGATTCAGCCATTGGAATGCCATGATGAGCCTGGGCGACTGGCTTAAATCACAGCATATTCCAGGACTGTTTGATATTGACACCCGTTTATTGACCAAAATTCTGCGTGAAAAAGGTTCCCTGCTGGGGAAAATTGAGTTTGAAGGGGAGGAGATTGAATTTTTTGACCCGAATCTTGTGAATCTTGTAGCAATCGCCAGTACCGATACCGTTGAAACCTACGGAGACGGGGAATATAAAATTGTGATGGTTGATTGTGGGGTAAAGAACAATATTATAAGGTGTCTGATCAGTCGCAACGCCACGGTGATCAGGGTACCGTGGGATTACGATTTTACCCGGCTCGAATACGATGGTCTTTTCCTTACCAATGGTCCGGGTGACCCGGCGATGTGCGATATAACCGTCAGATACATCCGGGAGGCGATTGCACAGGAGAAACCGATCATGGGAATATGCCTTGGCAATCAATTGCTTGGACTTGCTGCCGGCGCGGAGACCTACAAACTGAAATATGGTCACCGAAGCCATAATCAGCCCGTTTTGCTCAACGGGACCAACCGTTGTTTCATCACTTCCCAGAATCATGGTTTTGCCATTGCCGACGAAACGCTTCCCGAAGAGTGGGAATCGCTCTTTGTGAACGTAAATGATCAGACAAATGAGGGGATCCGGCATAAATCGAAACCCTTCTTCTCGACACAATTCCATCCCGAAGCCTCATCAGGCCCTGTAGATACCGAATTCTTGTTTGATGATTTCATTGAAAGTGTAAAAAAAAACAAATCAGATAAATGATCAACTCATCCATAAAAAAAGTGATTGTCCTCGGTTCGGGGGCACTGAAGATCGGGGAAGCCGGAGAATTTGATTATTCAGGTTCTCAGGCGCTTAAGGCGCTGAAAGAGGAAGGGGTCTTTACCATCCTGATCAACCCCAATATCGCCACCATACAAACATCGGAGGAGATTGCCGATAAAATCTACTTCCTTCCGGTTACCGCCTACTTCGTCGAAAAGGTGATTGAAAAGGAGAAGCCGGAAGGTATTTTACTCGCTTTCGGCGGACAAACGGCCCTCAACTGCGGCGTGGACCTTTTCAGACAGGGAATTCTTGAAAAACACAACATCAGGGTACTTGGTACGCCTGTTCAATCGATTATCAATACAGAAGACCGTCAGATCTTTTCGGATATCCTGCACGAAATCGATGTGCTCACCCCCAAAAGTGTTGCCTGCGATTCGATTGAGAAAGCAAGGATTGCCGCTCAGAAACTTGGTTTCCCGCTGATCATAAGGGCCGCCTATACCCTTGGAGGACTGGGCTCAGGATTTTGCTCCAACGAAGAGGAGTTGAATAAACTGGCCGAAAATGCCTTCAGCTATTCACCTCAGATCCTCGTTGAGGAATCCATCAAGGGATGGAAAGAGGTTGAATATGAAGTTGTCCGGGATAAATACGACAACTGTATCACCGTTTGTAATATGGAAAATTTCGATCCGCTGGGTATTCATACCGGTGAGTCAATCGTTGTCGCGCCATCACAAACGTTATCAAATGACGAATACCATAAGTTAAGGGCCCTCTCCATAAAGATCATCCGTAAAATAGGGGTAGTCGGTGAGTGCAATGTTCAGTTTGCACTCGACCCCAACTCTGAAGATTACCGCGTTATCGAGGTGAATGCCCGTCTTTCGCGATCCTCTGCACTTGCCTCAAAAGCAACCGGTTACCCGCTGGCATTTGTAGCTGCAAAACTTGGACTTGGATATGGCCTTCACGAACTGAAAAATTCTGTCACTAAGGTCACCACGGCCTGTTTCGAGCCTGCCCTCGATTATGTGGTGGTCAAGATACC
>JAHEYS010000152.1:2504-15950 GCA_023251475.1 Prolixibacteraceae bacterium | reverse complement strand
ACAGATTGTTTTTTCACCCGACAGTTCAAAAACCGGTGAAGATTTCAATTCTCTGATCAGCTATTTTGGAGATAATCTATATGAGATCAACAAATTGTCAGACCGTCAATCTTCAGGTTTTGAGTCCCTGAATTTTAAAAACACCGAAAATAACAGATCAACAGCCATCTATTGGCCGGTTAAATTTGCAAATTGGTTCATTATAATTATTGTTCCTGAAAATCATTTTATATCAGACTGGAAGCGATTAACCTTAATTTTAATTCCGGTGATTGTCTTTATTATAGGTGTGTTTGCCGCAGTATTTATTTTTCATTCAATCAGATTAGCCTCTCCAATCTCATTTTTGGCTGACGATTCACGTAAAATGGTTGAGGATGAAGATTTATACTTTTATGACACGCAAACGATGTCTAAAAGTGAAATGATTGGGCAATTGGCCAATAAATATCCCTTGTCTTCAATAAAAGATATTGAAGTTCTTTCGGGCAACATGCTTAAAATTAAAGACAGACTTGCGGCGTATCGCAAAAATATGATAATCAATAACTTAAATAAGGAGGCGATAGACCGGGATTTGAATTTGGCAAGAGACATTGAAATGGGTATGGTACCAACTAAATTTCCACTTGTTCCGGGGCGAAACGATTTTGAATGTTTTGGAAGGTTAATACCTGCTGAAATTGTAGGGGGAGATCTGTTTGATATTTTTCTGTTGGATGAAAATCAACTATTTTTTTCAATTACAGATACTTTGGGTAAAGGTATTCCGGCTGCCATGTACTCAGTGATGACCAGAACTTTCATCCGGAGTATAGCTAATCCCATTACGAGGCTTGGGAAAGTGATGGAATCGTTGAATGATGCCCTTGCACTGGTAAGGGAATCAGATATGTTTGCAACTGTTTTAATGGGGAAGCTTGATCTGCAAACCGGTGAATTTGTCTATTGTAATGCCGGCCATTTGCATCCGATCATCTTTCGTAACGGGAAACAGGCGGAGTTACTTCAACAGTCTCATGGGATTCCTGTCGGGGTAAAACGAAATCTTCAATTTGAGGAAACGCGCACTTTTTTGGCGCCCGGTGAATTAATGATAACCTTTACAGACGGAGTAACCGAGCAATCAAATGAGAAGGGTGAATTTTTTGGTTTGGAGAGACTAATTTCAACTATTCAGCCTATGCGTGAATTGTCAACCGATGAAATCGTAAATAATACGCTTGAAATCCTCGATCGATTCAGGGGTGGGACTGATGCGCATGACGATCTCACCCTGATTGCACTTAAATTCATGGGTAAATAAACAATCCTGTTTATTTACCCATGAAATCAATCAGATAAATTTAAATCCAAGCGAGAAAGTTAACAGGTTTCCTTTATTAACAAACCCAATATTTGTAATATTCTTGTCGGAATAATTTGAAAGTCCCCATTCATAACGGACATCAAAAGTAAACTTCAGAATATCAATTCCTCCACCCAACTGCCAGTCCCAGATATTATTTTTGAAATTCTTAGGATCAAAATTGGGAAGGTTCATCGCTATACTGCTGCTCTGCATTACAAATGACATAGCGGGACCGGTGAAAGCACGAACTGAGGCCAATTTCAGATCGAGGAGTTTAAATCCAACTAACATCGGAACCTGGATTGTTTTTAAATTTATATCCTGATTTACCGAACCAGAGGTTGACTGTCCATTTCTCTTGCAATACAAAAGTTCGGGTTGCAGATAAACTTTTTTACCTCCAATACGTGCAAAAACACCCATGTTAAAGCCGGATTTCGCATCTGATTTAAAGTCATTATAGTTATAGCCATTAAATGTCAGATTATCCGTGGTTATTTTAGTTGAGTTGATACCCACTTTCAAACCAAGATCAAATGTGAAGGGTACCTGGGCAAACGCTGTGATTACCAGCGTTAACATAGTAACTGTTAATATCGATTTTTTCATAATTAAAATATTTTGTTAATAATTAAACTTTAAATTTTTAATTCATTCAAAGCGAAGTTAACCAATTGTCTTGAATGTTCTATTAACAGTTGAATATCCCCATTGTTCAATGGAAATTCCATAATCTCAAAAATGCTATATCCCCCTTTCCTTGCAGATCGCCTGGTAAGCTTCATTTACTTTTTGAAATTTTTCATTTGCAGCTTTTTGAACATCCTCACCTAAATAGCTCACTTTATCGGGATGATACTTCAGCGCCATTTTACGATATGCTTTTTTAATTTCTTCATTCGTTGCCTGTTCCTGAATTTCAAGAACATTAAAAGCCCAATCTGTTTTCGGAATAAACATCGCTTCAATCGAAACATAATCAGCATCAGAAATACCCAGGGTGACAGCAATATGTTTGATCAATTGAAGTTCTTCGGGATGTATAACTCCATCAGCGTTTGCAACTCCAAAAAGAAAGTGAATCAGTTGCAAACGTGATGAATAATCTACATACTGCCTGATCTGCACACAAACATCTGTAACGGGAATATTTTGACTGGTCAGGTCTTTCAGTATCACTAACGCCTGCCTTGCCCCATCCGGCCCAAAATTGCGGAC
This sequence comes from Prolixibacteraceae bacterium, assembly GCA_023251475.1. GTDB lineage: Bacteria > Bacteroidota > Bacteroidia > Bacteroidales > Prolixibacteraceae > JAAFHB01. Next base: position 13,381 of record JAHEYS010000152.1, on the reverse strand, counting down.
CAGAAATTGTTTCACATAATCGAGTTCAGAGCGGAGTATTTTACCGTCAGCTTTTAATACGGAGGTGACAAGAACCAACAAACTGAACATATAGTCCCCCTGTGTGATCTGATTTTTTCCGGCGGTTGCCGCCTCAGGTTGCAGAATGGTTTCTGCTTCGTCAAAAAAGGAACCCAGGAAAAATCCTGCCAATGCACCAAGAGGACCTCCAAGGGTAAATCCCAATCCTCCCCCAATCCACTTACCTAGTTTTGCCATCTTCTCTGATTAATTTATCTAATTTTAAAACCTGTGGAAGCAATAAAATTTTGTCGTTGTTTTCAATAATGTAATCTGCCAGATTCCTCTTTTGTTCATCCGGCATCTGATTCCTGATTCGTTGTCTGATAATTTCCTCCGTTAACTGATCGCGCTTTAACACGCGATCAATCCGGGTTTTTTCATCTGCAAGAATCAGAATATTTAGGTCGAAATCTGAAGCATATCCGCTTTCAAACAGAATAGCTGCTTCATAGATCAGATAGGGTGCATCTGCAAAAACTCCACCCCACTTTAAAAAGGTTTGTCTTACAGCCGGATGAATGATTGCATTAACAGCCTGTAGCAAATTTTGATCATTGAAAATAATTTCTCCCATCATTTTCCGGTCAAGCATCCCATCCGGAGTATAGATATTATTGCCCAATAACCCCTTAAGCTGGTCTCTGATCTGCAGATTGTTATTCTGGAGATTTCTGGCTTCAGCATCAGCGTGAAAAACGGGAATTCCCAATAACTTAAAGATCTCACAAACGGTTGTTTTACCGCTTCCAATCCCTCCTGTAATTCCGATTTTCATCATTTCATCATTTCCTTACGTTCAATTATATAATCTACCTCCTTGGGAAAATAGTCGACATAGAGCGCAGTCTCAGGAATATTGTCAAGATTGACCGAAAGTTTTGACAGGATCAGGGAACGCTTTGAATAATCTACAGTTGCCCTGAATGAATTGTTTTTTAATTTATTGTATTGGCTAAGACCTACCCTGCATGAAATTTTCACTTTTGCCGGGAAGGTTTTTATTTCCAGTGAATCGGGCTGGTTAATAATTAAAACCGGAATTTCAAATTTTGCCTCAGTATATTGCTCAACTGAAATCTGCACAGCGACTTCTCCCCATTCACACTTTAATTCTGGAGGAACGACCAGTCCGGCGTTCAGCGCTATACTCTGCGATAAATTTTTCAATTCCAGTGGTTCTGTGTTAATATATCTGAGACTATCCAATATCTCCTGGGGACCACGAACCAGAATCAATTCAGGTTTGGCAACCGGCGACTTTTGCAGAATAAATTCCTTTGCAAAAGTGAGATGGACAACCGGATGTACTTTTACCAGTTTTTCGATGATATTACTAACCCTGAAGCAGATTGAATCGGGCCTGATATTTATAATCTCCATTTCACTGCTGATTTGCTTGGCAAATTCGTCCTTATGTCCGTTAGTGGATATTGAATATTTCGACAGAAACTTGTTTTCCAGGTAATTATTTGAAAGCTCATTGACGTCAATCAGAACCGGTGAAAATGCGAGGGAGAGTTTATGCAGCAGTATCGTATATCCCATTGCATCGACAGTGAGTTCAAAATTCATGGGTAATCTGCCGGTAAGATTCTTGTTTTTAGGGAGATTAATATATTTTACCGGAACTGTGATATGATCAGTATATCGCTTCTCCAGTGCATTAAGGATCCACAAAAAAGTCGATAACGCCAGGCACACAAAAAATACAAATGCTTTCCCGTTACGAATTGCATTTATTTCGGTTTTGATATAGTTATAAACTCGTCCAAACATGGAAGGAGAATAAAGGAATAAACAAAAAGGCCGGTTCAGCACCAGCCTTTCAGAATTAATTTAATATAATTTCTATATATTTTTAATAATCATTGCTGTATATAGATGATTATACTCTGTTTCATTATTTCTGAACCGGCGCGTCAGACATATCTTTCAGTACGACACTTTTGTCAACTTTTAGTTTTACGTTTGCAGCGACCTCAAGGATAATGATATTGTCTTTAATTTCATCAATTCTACCATAAATCCCCCCTGTGGTCACGATTTTATCCCCTTTCTGAAGGGCTGCCCTGAACTTTGTCATCTCTTTCTGGCGTTTCATCTGGGGACGAATCATGAAAAAATAAAATACCACGATCATTAACCCCATCATCAGCAGCATATTCATCGACGAAGCTCCTGCAGGGTTTGCGGCCTGAGCCATAATAGTTAAAATAGAACTCATTTTTGTGTATTTAAAAAATTATTAAATTGTTTATTATCTATATATGCACTAATTTTCAGCTCTTTATGTTCGCCTTCTGATGTTTCAATGGTCGCCTCCCTGATCAGGTTACCCCATTCACCCGCACTGTTTAAAACGATCTCTACTGCGGAAGAACTACCTGGTGGAATGGCTGTCAAACTATAACGGACCTCAATACAGCCACATGATTTCTCTGCTTTTTTAATTTTCAGGGGTGATTCTCCGACGTTTTTAAAAAGGAACGAGTAGGATATGATCTCCCCATCTTTCAATGTACCAAAATTATGAATTTCCTTCTCAAATACAATTTTACCAGGGCTCTTTTTTCCCTGGGGATTTAATTTTGGCAGCTTTCCGGCATCAGATCCGCTTTTATTGATGCATGAGCTAAACATAGTGAAAAATCCAAAGATAACTAAAAGCTTGAAAGTTAATCGTTTCATGTGCGTTTTATCCTTCCAGTAAACCGCGTCCCGCTTTTACAATTTTACCATCTTCCCTGAAATCTTTTGTGATCCGGTCAAGGACGCCATTAATAAAAGTGCTGCTTTTGTTTGTACTGTAATATTTTGCCAGCTCAATGTATTCATTTAGTGTCACCTTCACAGGAATGGAGGGGAATTCCATCAATTCAGTGAGCGCAAGTTGCATAATCAGGATGTCCATAATGGCTACCCTGTCAACATCCCAGTTTTTGGTGTAGTTCTCGATAATCTTTCGGTTCTCCACATTATTGACGATGGCCTTTCTGAACAATTTAGTAGTAAATTCCTGATCTTCTGTGTCTTTGTATAGCGACATCAGGTATTCGTTTTTATCATCCGCACTTTTAAATTTCCGGATTGTCTTGATCACCATCGAAATGGTAAAGTCAAGATCATCATTCCAGTAAATGCTTTGTTCCTCAAGTTCATTTAGCATTATATCGCTATTAACCAGTATATTGCTAAAAAAATCCTCGCAAAATCGACGATCATTCTGAAAATCATCACCCGGAGAGGTGATGTAATTTTTATAGAGTTCTGACTCAATCATGGAGGAGTAAATTCCACGGATTAGATCGGGATAATTTGACCAGTTGAGTTTATTGGCTGTCAAATACTTATTCAAACTTTCATCCACTTTTAGCCTTCCAATCAGACGGTTATTTATAAACCGCAGGTTTGGGTTAAGATCATCCTGGGTAGGTAGATTCTTCATTTTCCTCGATTCAATTCGGTCACTGGCAAAATCGCAGATTTCACCCAGAATTGCAAAAAGAAGATGGTATAAATCGTATGTTTTTCTGAGACTGAAATGAAGTTCAGATTCAGACTGTGTGATGGTTTTTTCTGGGGATGATACGTGAGCATATAAGATTTGCAGTACCTTGGTGCGGATTATCCTTCGACTTATCATGATTTAAACAGAACTGGTTTCAATTAATAATTCAGTTGACAAAAGTACAACAAATATCTGAGTTGCTCAATTGTTATCTTCCGGCGCTTCCTGCTCTTCCGGTTGCGGGTTATTCTCCTCCTCCTGATCCTCCTCCAGATCCTCTTCCTCCTCCTCCTGCCGGGATCTGTCGGATGATGCTGATTTTCCGAAAAGGATGGCCAGGCCAAATCCTGATACCCCTCCCCAAAGATGAGATTCCCAGGAGATTTCCGGTTTTATAGGGAATATACCCCAGATCATTCCCCCGTAAACCAATGCAACGATCATCGAAATTGTTAATAGTCTAATGTTGTAGCTTATAATTCCGCTCATAAATAAAAAGGCAGCCAAACCGTAAATAACTCCACTGGCGCCGATATGCCACGCTTCCCGTCCCGCAAGCCAGACAAAAAGGCCGGATAACAGATAAATCAAAATAAATATTAAATAGGAGAACTTCCGGTAAAAGAAAAATAAAGAGAAGGTAAGGATGAAAAGTGGAAAAGTATTGGCAATAAGATGTTCGAAGCTGGCATGGATTAATGGCGAGTATAAGATTCCCCACAACCCTTTGGTAGTTAGGGGGAGAATTCCCCATGTTGTAAAATCGAACTGAAATTCGGTCTCGATAATTCTCACCAGCCATAAAATTATGACCAATGAGCAGGATACAAACAACGAGTGCCTGACAATCCGCTTTTCCAACTCGAATTGTTCTTCTGAATAATTTCCCGGGTAATATCGCGAAAGCAACGGCATCTGGATAAAATGTGTTATTCGTTCATGAAATCCTTCAGCAATTTGGCGAAGTTTACAATATCCTCTTCACTGGTATCAAATGAGGTCATCCACCTCACTTCGCCCCGGTTTTCGTCCCAGGTATAGAAGAAATATTCATCTTGTAACAGGGGGATTACTGTTTTGGGTAAAATTGCGAAAATTCCGTTTCCCTCCACTTTTTGCGTAATCTCAACACCTTTAATCTTTCTGATTTCTCCTTCAAGCATTTTGGCCATCCTGTTCGAATGTGATGCATTGATTTTCCAAATCCCGTCACGCAGGTAAGGGACAAACTGAGCTCCTGTAAACCTCATTTTTGAATAGAGCTGAGCCGCCTGTTTGCGGTAATATTTACCGAAAGAAGCCAGGGCAGGATTAAAAATAAGTACCGCCTCACCTATCATCATTCCATTTTTTGTACCTCCAAATGAAAGAATGTCTACCCCGGCATCTTTAGTAAAGGTTCTGAAAGCAAGATTAAGTGAAACAGCAGCATTGGATATTCTGGCCCCATCCATATGCAGAAACATGCCGTTTTGATGTGCAAGATCGGCCAAAGCGCGAATCTCTTCAACAGAATAAACCGTCCCCATTTCGGATACCTGGGTGATACTGATCAACCCGGGTTGTGAATGATGCTCAAATCCAAAACCATGCAAATATTTTATGATTTGAGAGGGGGTGAGCTTCCCATTGCCGGTAGGAATCGGGACTAATTTACATCCTGTGAATTTTTCAGGTGCGCCGCATTCATCCATTTGAATATGTGCAGTTTCTGCACAAAATACCGTATTAAAAGAATGTACCGCCGATTGGATGCCAAGAATATTGGCGCCAGTCCCTGTCAATACCATAAACACCTCTGTTTCGGCTCCAAACTCTTTTTGAAACAGCGAAATGGCCTCTTTAGTCCATTTGTCATCACCATATCCAACAGAATGGCCTGTATTGGCATCTGTAATCGCTTTTAAAATATCGGGATGAATTCCCGAATTGTTGTCGCTTGCAAAACCTCTTTGTCGCATTTTTGTTAATAGTAATACCCTTTCGGGACATAAATTATTTTTGTGTAAAAATATGTTTTGTTTTCGGCTTTTTATTATATTTCAACTTTGTAATTGTGATGGAATTACGTTTCATAATTAACTAATTTATTTTTGAATGACTAAAAAGGATAAAGCTGTCGTTAATATATTCTGGATGCGACGCGATTTAAGACTGGACGATAATACCGCCCTTTACCATGCCTTGAAAACGCGTGAAAATGTTTTGCCGCTCTATATTTTTAATCCCGATATTCTGGAGCGGCTCGAAGTCCGGCCTGACTTCAGGGTGAATTTTATCTACAAAACGCTCGTTGGAATGAAGGAGACGCTTGAGAAAATTGGTTCCAGTGTTTATATTGCTCATGGAAGACCTCAGGACATTTTCAGGAAAATGGCGGAAGAGTTTCATATCTGCAGTGTGTATACCAACCGCGATTATGAACCCTATTCCGTTTATCGTGACCTTCAGGTTGAACGCTATTTGAAAATCAACAAAATAGAATACCACTCTTACAAGGATCACGTTCTTTTTGAGAAAGATGAACTGGTAAAGGAAGATGGAAAACCTTACACCGTTTTCACGCCTTATAAAAATAAGTTCCTTGAAAAGTTTAATATAGAGATGGTCAGGCCACTGATCACAACGCAATATTTTCATAATTTTCTCAGGATTAAACCCCTTCCGATGATGAGTCTGGAGGCGCTCGGTTTTGAACCGCTAAGTATGGTATATCCATCTAAAGCATTACCACAGATCTTATTGGAAGAATATGCCAGGAACAGGGATTTTCCTGCACGCAACGGCACCTCTAAGTTAAGTGTTCATCTGAGATTTGGCACGATCAGCATTCGTAAAGTTACCGCCCTGGCTGTTTTACACTCGGAGACTTTCCTCTCTGAGCTGATCTGGCGCAATTTTTATAGCCAGAATCTATGGTATTTCCCCTATGTGACCACCCGCGCTTTTAAACCAGCCTATGATAACATCCAGTGGGAGAATAATCTTGAACATTTTAACGCATGGTGTCAGGGGAAGACAGGATATCCAATGGTGGATGCAGGAATGAGGGAATTGAATCAGACAGGGTTTATGCATAACCGTTTAAGGATGGTTACAGCCAGTTTCCTTTGCAAACATCTTCTGATCGATTGGCGTTGGGGGGAGACCTATTTTGCAGGTAAACTCAATGATTACGATCTTGCATCGAATAATGGCGGGTGGCAATGGGCTGCAGGATCAGGTTGCGACGCCGCCCCCTATTTCAGAATTTTCAATCCCGAACTGCAGGCCAGGAAATTTGATCCTGATTTTGAATATATTAAAAAGTGGGTGCCTGAATTTGATACGCCAGAGTATTGTAAACCAATTATTGATCATCGTTTTGCACGTGAAAGGGCGCTCAGCAGATATGCACAGGGAATGGGATTTGATGAGACGGTAAAATAGACTATTCTTTAGATCTTGAATTCTCGGGGCTACTCATTAAACTCGATGATTTTTAAATTTTTATTCCGGTTAATATGTCCCTTTATAATCATCCGGATATCACGGTTGTCGGTATAGGTTTTAATGCAATCATGTAAAGATTCGATATTGTCAATCGCATAATCAGTTGATAAATACCCAAATCCGATATATCGGCCATTTTCTATCTTGATTATGGCTTTTTCTTTAAGGGTTCTCCCCTGGTCGACCACAAAAAAATTTGGTGAACGGTATTGGAGTGGGTAAATTGATTTGTAGACACGTATATTGTAATTTCCGGCACTTTCCAGCCCGGTACAGGCGCCATTGCAATGATTGAGCTGAAGATTAAAACACTCCCCGGAATTGGAATCCAGGTGGCACAGCTTTTTACATAGGGCATACTTTTCGGCCAGATTGTGAAGAAAATCAATCCCCTCCTGGTGAAAGTGAAAAGTGGTCAGTGGAATTTCCTCCCCCTCAATCTTATTGATGATTAAATGAATATAACCGTCATGATCTTCAAACGAAAACAAGCCAAAGTTAAAGGCTGATCTTCGTTGTGCTCTGTTAAACAGTGGTTTATGTTTTTTAATTTCTGATGATTCAAGCAAAAGAGCTACCAGTTCACTTCCTGTAACCTCCCACGAAACATCTGCAATTTTATCCCGCATCTCAATTGCCTTTTTAGTTTGAGAATTACTAAAATGGGTAAGTACCCTTTGATGGATGTCTTTGCTTTTGCCAATATAGATAATATTACCCTGACGATCATAAAAGTAATAAATCCCGGTTTTGGCCGGAATCGCATCGACTTTCTCTTTTGGGAGGGGATACGATTGGTGAACAAAAAGCGATGATTCGAGCAGGTTGTTCTGATCGATCAGTATTTTGAAAAGTTTTGCAGTAGCCAAAGCATCACCTAAAGCCCTGTGCCGGTCGGTAATCTGAATCCCCAGGTCTGCACAAATATTTCCAAGCGAATAGGAACGGTGACCAGGCAGGAGCTTCCTTCCAAGTTTTACTGTACATATAGTTTTACGTTTAAACTCGTATCCTAATCGTTTAAACTCCTCTTTAATAAAGGAGTAATCAAATTGGGCATTGTGTGCAACGAAAATTCTGCCGCCTGTCAGTTCGACTATTTTTTTTGCAACCTCGTAAAACTTTGGGGCGTTTTCAACCATATCATTGGTAATCCCGGTAAGACGGGTGATATTGTATGGGATGTTGCACTCCGGATTTATAAGCGTTGTGAAGGTATCGGTTACATCAAAGCCATTATGCAGTATGATAGCAATTTCGGTAAGCTTCCCGTATGAAGCAGAAGTACCGGTTGTTTCTACGTCTATAATGGCATACATGGGTTGTTAAAATGCATCTGATTTTAAAATCAGGATACCTGTTATTTTCGATTTGATCGAAAAACCAAATAAATATTTGGGATAGTTAATTGTCAGATTTTGTTCTCCATATAAATTCTGATCATGCGGTAAATTTCAATTACATTGTCATTTTTTGGCAGTGAATCGTAGAGATGACGCATGTATTGTCGTTGATTTAAGATCTGAAAGCTCTTTTTGAAATGGAGATCGAAAACCCATGACATCTGGAAAATAACTAAATCGTTAAAGGTCACCATGTCATTTTTGTCGGGAATCCCCCCATCAATAATTATTTTGCAGAAGGATGGTGTGACGACAGCTTTATCTGAAACGGCAAATTCGATAGCCATATTGGGCTTCCCCCCTTTACGGGTAATATATTCTGACATTGCCCTCCATGAATCCAACTTATCGGCATCGCGTAATAACTTAATATAAAACAATATTGCTTCGCCCTCCTTTTTTGGTAAATCGGGTTTGTTATGATGCTTAATAACCTGTAAAATAATATTTTGAGTTGGTTCATCAAGTTGAATAAAGGCACTGTTGGAGGTTAAATATTCAGCACTTGCCTCTGCATGGTCCGCAATCTGAACCTCCCTGTTTTCCGGGGATAGTAGCCAAAATCTGCCGATATCATGAAACAATGCTGCAATTTCGGCCACAGCTTTCTCATTTTCACTTAGTTCAAGCGAATCAGCCAAAATTAAAATATTCTCTACAACTTTCTCAGTATGAACAATCGTTTTCTCAATCATTGGATCAAGAATATAAGGTGCAGATTTAAATGGAATTATATATTCATTAAATCCAGCTCGCAGTATAGATATCAATTCTCGGGGAACCATATATTATAGACTTAGGGTTTGATACAAAGATAATATTTTCGGTCTGAAACAAGATATTGTGGGGAAATTTAACGGGAAGAAGCAAAAAATTAACATTGAAGATTAAAACAGCATATTCGCGGTTTATAATTGGCTCCAATAATTTTCTGTTCAAAGAAATTTACTATTTTTGTAACCGCTTTCAGAAAAGGCCCCATAGTTAAATGGATAGAATGGAGGATTCCGGTTCCTTTGATCTGGGTTCGAATCCCGGTGGGGTCACTAAAAACCTGTATATAAACAATATACAGGTTTTTTTGTGTTTTTAACACCTGAAAAACGAATTTTGTAAATTAAGTGATTTTGAAGGAAGAGTTGGTTTTGTGTCCCGGCAGGTATTTGAGGAATAACTGAATCAATGGTGTACTGGTTTTATTATCTTTTAAAATGATGCTGTTGGATAGTATAACGAATAGTTCTTATCCGGGAAATCAATTGGAAGGGGATATTTCATATCAGAAATTAGTAAATTTGTAAATATTTAAAGATTTTATATTATGAATAAATTAACAATGGTATTCGCACTTCTTGTTTTGCTATTATCCTGTAAAACAAGTGCCCCAACATCAGGAACTGCGCAGAATCCCGATCGGACTTCTCAATCCGGGATAAAGGGCAATTGGCAAATTACCCGTATTTTATATCCGGGATCAGATTATTTTAAAGTAAATTCATTTCAAATTGCCGATTCAAAATGTTTTATCGGCAGTACGTGGAACTTCATCCCAAATAATAATAAGGGAACGATGAGTCTGAATCATGCCGACTGCCCTGCCTTTAATTCACCAATCGTTTGGACAATTGACAAACAGGGGATGTTTAGTTTAAAGATTGTTGATCCTGGTGTTAAAGCAAAAACTGTTACCCAGGGATATTTGTTAAGGGTGGCCAATCAGACGGGCAATTCCTTCCAACTGATTGATCAGATTAATGTTGGGGGACAAAATAAAGATATTACCTATCAATTTGAAAAAATTAATTAAATGAGAAAAATTACTGTTTGCGGGATCTCCGTTTTAATCGGGATCTCTTCAATATTCCAGGGTTGCACTTCAGTGAAAAATGCCAATAATACCCAAAAAGGTGCGGGGATTGGTGTTGCTACAGGCGCCCTTCTTGGTGGAATTATAGGCAATTATGCCGGCAAAGGTGGAAATGCTGTTTGGGGAGCGGTTATTGGCGCTGCAGTTGGTGGTGGAGCCGGCGCTGTAATTGGAAATAAAATGGATAAACAGGCCCGGAAAATCAGTGAGGTTTTACCTGGCACCGATGTGGAACGGGTTGGTGAAGGAATTCGGTTGGTACTTAAGGAGGATGCCGTGCGGTTTGATGTAAATAAATCGACATTAACACCTCAGGCAAAATTGAACCTGGATAAATTAATTCCTGTTTTTAAAGAATATTCTGATACCAATATCGATATTTTTGGTTATACAGACAGTTCCGGAAAAGCTGAATATAACCTCACCTTATCGAAAGGAAGGGCTGAATCTGTAAAAACCTACCTGATTTCAAAGGGATTGGAATCAGCCAGACTTAAAACAACAGGATTGGGAATCGCAGATCCGATTGCAACAAACGAAACAG
>JAHEYS010000152.1:0-2404 GCA_023251475.1 Prolixibacteraceae bacterium | reverse complement strand
ACCTTATCGAAAGGAAGGGCTGAATCTGTAAAAACCTACCTGATTTCAAAGGGATTGGAATCAGCCAGACTTAAAACAACAGGATTGGGAATCGCAGATCCGATTGCAACAAACGAAACAGTGGAAGGCAAAAGCCAAAACCGGCGTGTTGAGTTCGCGATTACTGCCAATCAAAAAATGACCGAAGCGGCCAAATCGGAGTCGAAGAATTAAAAAATACAGCTTATTAAGTTCGATTTTCAATTTCTTGAAACCATACTCCAAAATTTTAAGAGGATGTCTAAAAAGTCCATATAAACCGCTAAGTACGCAAAGAAGGCGCAAAGCACGCAAAGTTAAATAGTTGTTATTATGATCTTTGCGATTTTTGCGTAATTCCTCAGCGACCTTTGCGGTTTATTTTTTCACCTTTTAAGACAACCTCTTTTTTTTGCCAGATTTATATGTGCTTTCCCTGGTTTCAGCCTTAAAATACTTTAGCCTCTTTTTCGATGCCCGATTAATTAAATCTTCATGGGTTTGACCTGCTTATTTTCGCGTTAACTGCTTTGAGGGTGAGGTTCCAAACTATAGCCTATTTAATGTGAGAGATAAAAAAATCACACAAAGACAGCAAGCCAATAAGGTTTAAGAATGGATCCATATGAATGACAATTTAATATTTCGGCTGCACCTAAAAAGTTGTTGTCAGTCAGATTTTGAGTAAATTAAATTTAAAGTGGAAATTTATTCCCACGTCCTCAATTTTTCCCCGAATAATATTAAATTTAAGGCATAAAATTAAACCGTATTTGCTCCTCTCTGCACCCCTATTTAGTTCTGGGATGCGCTGCCAGATTTACTATTTTGTCTGAGATTATTGAAATGTGCCACTTTAACCATTCTCATAACACCTATATGACATGGATTTTAAACTGCTTAGCCTTCGAAACGCAAGAAAATTCGTAACAAACACACCTGCCTCATTTCCCGAAAATCCGGCCCGAAGAAGTTTTATCAAAACCATGGGGCTGGGCGTTTTTGCTGTAAATCCAATTGCTGAGACCTTCAAATCGATTAGTACTAATCCTTTTGATATCAGACTGAATAACAATCGGTTAATTGTTTTTCGTAACGAACGGATTGCCTGGGAAATTTCAAGCCGTTTCTTTGAAAAGGGACTTAATTTAACCTTGTTAAGCAAGGAACAATCGTTTCGGATAACAGCGGATAACCTGTGCGTCCGAAATACCGCGATGAAGTTTTCTCTTGTTGCAAACATTACCAGGGAGAAGAATGAATGGATGATGAAAATTGCCATTCCGGAATTTTCGCTGGAGCAGGAGGTGAATTTTGTGGAGTGGCTTGACAGAAAACTAACGGTTAGTTCCTCGCATAATCTGGATATTCATTTAACTGATCTGAATGATGAAGATGGCATTCAATTAAACGGAAATTGTAAAATAGAGATATCCAGTGACTGGAATATCCTGATAAGCGGAAATGATCCAGTGATCTTTTCCAAACGAGGTAAACAATACCCAAACGATAGCCTGATCCTAAGGCCCTTCGAAGGCAATTCCCTTAGTTTTACAAAATCCTTTGATGATCGTTCAGTCCAAATCACGTTGCCCCGATTTAAAGGATGGGACGACCAGATGTCACAACTCCGTTTTTACGAGACGAACCGTTTGTCATTCAACCAGGATACACCTGACCTAAATATTGTTATTCATGAGGCAAAAGACGGGAATGTGATCAGGGCATTGTGGGTTTCAGAGGAGAAGGGAAACCTCCATTACTGGCCTGACCTACGAATGGAGGAGAAATTTGTTCTTGACCGGTATTTCTACTTTTCAGAATACAGGGGGGATAACACCACCCGTTTTTACCTTGCCGGAAGTCTCTGTACGGAAGGGCAGTGGTTCTCAACTGCTATGGGTGGATTTAAATTTAAAAATGGCGATCTCCTTCCCGCATTTGAATCCTACGGCGATAGTCACCAATTCTTAGGGCATATTTTTGAACCGGAACTGTTGGCATTTCAACCAATTGTAAGTGATGCAACAACGATTCCAACTTATTTTACCCCAGCCCGGGCAATTCAGATTAATCCCTATCAATCCGAAACCTTTGGTGAGAGGATGCGTGAAGAAAATTCAGGGGAAAATTTGGATGTGCCGGAATTGGAATCAGAAATCAATTTTCAGGATCCACAATCAAGAATAAAGAAATCAGGCAGAATACCGGTCAACCCTACAAATGTTTCCCGACTGAAAATATCATTTGAAGAGATCCGTTTTATACCAAAAAGGGCAATAAAGATCACCGTTTTACGACCGGAGGATTTACTTTTTTTGCAGTTTGAATTTCACAACTTTAAATTTTATAACAAGGGTCAGGCACCCTTCCTGGAATTGGATGA
>JAHEYS010000412.1 GCA_023251475.1 Prolixibacteraceae bacterium | reverse complement strand
TAATTGTCTGTATCAACCAACCTTATACTTGTTTTGCCGGTTATCCGGTCAAAAGTGGCCATTTGATCAGGTATCAGTTCTGTCGCTTTATCCAATAATCCTGAATTGTTTTTTTCCATGCATACTTTCCCTTCGGTCAATACTGTTTCAATAACATTATCAGATGGATAAGCCGAAATATTGAACCGCGTACCCAAAACTTTCACGCGTAAATCACTTACCTGCACAATAAACGGATGGTTTTGATCGTGCTTTACATCAAAATAGGCTTCCCCGATCAACAAAACCTCCCGTGTTTTTCCTGTAAAACTTTCCGGATAGACCAAACGACTACCTGCATTCAAAAAGACTTTTGTCCCATCGGGAAGCAGCACCTCCGATGTTTTACCATAAGGGATAATTAATTGATTCATTGCCATCTCAGGACCAGGAATCAAACTATCGGCATTTAGGGTATCGTTATTGACAACAAGTTTCCCGTCAGTCTGGTACTTCAGAATTGATTTGTTCTCCTTCAGCAAAATATCCTGACCATTTGCCCGAATCAGTTTCGCAGAATTTTCGGGTATAGGTTCTGACAGCTTTTGAGTTAAAAATTGAGGATTAAAATGGTTTTGTTTGTAGAAAAGTAATGCCCCCATTGAGAAAAACAACATTGCAACAGCAGCGTACTTAAACAAACCGATTATCAGTCCCCTGTTTTTCCCTGAATGCTGCTTTTCTTCAATCTGCCTCAAAATCTTCGAAAGAAGCTGGATTTTCTCTGCTTCCGCCAACGATTTATTGGATGTGCGGAACTTTAACAACACCTTTCGGGCTAAAAGGATGTTCCTCTTCTCCTGTGGATGGTCGGTTTCAAACTGGCTCCACCAAGCTTCCAATTCTTCATCGGGTTCGAATACCCAAAGAATGAAGTTTTTATTTTCGATGTATTTACTGAGCTGTTCCATTTGAATAGGTTGTATATTCCTAAAGGCAACGAACCTTTAAAACATGGACAGATTTTTTATACTTTTTTTTCAAAAAGAAAATAAAGGTCAAAAACCCTTTATTTTCTTTTTGAAAAAAGGGCAAACAAAAACGTATCAGCCTCTTTCCCAATTATTTCCCTGACTGTTTTTAAAGCGCGGTGAACCTGTTTTCGCACCGACTCTACGGTGATCTCAAGGATTCCGGCAATCTCATGGTATTCAAGCGATTCATTAAACCGGAGATAAACGGCTTCCTTTTGTTTGGCAGGGAGCTGGATAAGCGCATTCAATACCTTACGATTGATCTCAGCATCCTTTTCCTGCTCTATAATTTGAAATTCGATACTGTATACAGGCTCAAAATCAATGGCTTCATTGAAAATGTGGGTGATCTTTCTGTCCGACTGCAATTTTTTAATCAGGGTTCTCTTTAGCGCCAGGAGAAGGTAAAACCGCAGGTTTTCGGGATCGGTATTTATTTTTTCACGCTTGAGATAAAGTTCCAGAAAAAGCTCCTGAAGAGCATCTTTTACCGCCTCTTCATCTTTACATAGCTTGAGGCCATAACTAAAAAGCGGATCAACGTGTTGGTTGTACAAGATGGCAAAGGCGTCCTGTTCACCGCTTTTAAATCGGGACCAGACATTATTCAAATAGTCTTTGCTTATCTTTTGCCTCATTATTTTACTGTGATGACGATATCACGGATTGAAAGTGGTTGCCTTTTTTTAAGGTTCGAAAGAGATAGGTTTTATCTCTTTCGAACCTTAAAAAAACAAAGGATTAATTGAATTTCCAAATTATCTTTTCAGCCACATCCGTTCAATATCTTCTAGGGACTTGCCCGTTGTTTCGGGGACAAGCTTCCAGGTAATATACAGATATGGAAGACACATCAATCCAAACAACCAGAAAACACCAGCAGGAGAGAGGGTGGTCATTAACCATGGCGTTAATTGTCCGATCAGGAAAGTTCCGATCCACAACGAAAATCCGGCTGCCGACATGGCTAACCCGCGAACTCTGCCAGGATACATTTCGGAAAGTAAAACCCAGATGACTACACAGATAGAAATGGCACAACTGAAAATATATACCATGATTAAGATT
The DNA here is from genome assembly GCA_023251475.1 of Prolixibacteraceae bacterium. Taxonomy (GTDB): domain Bacteria; phylum Bacteroidota; class Bacteroidia; order Bacteroidales; family Prolixibacteraceae; genus JAAFHB01. Next base: position 2,896 of record JAHEYS010000412.1, on the reverse strand, counting down.
AGCAATGTGATTGGGGGAACAACATTGGATACCTTATTTACTGTAAAATATATTCCAATCAGAATCAGCGATACAATCATCCCTGAAACCCCATAATAAACCAGTTTCTTTCGACCGATTTTATCGATTACCACCATGGCAATTACTGTGGATCCAAAATTCACGAATCCCACGATAACCTGATATAATAAGGAATCCCCTTCTGACAGACCGGTTTGCTGAAAGATGGAGGGACCATAATAAAGTACCGCATTAACACCCATGAACTGACCCAGAATAGCCAGACTCACGCCGATGAACAGGGCGATCCGGAAGCCTGGCTGAAAGAGTATTTTCCAGTCTGATTTCTCTTCCGACTGAACCAGATTCTGCAGATCTGCGACCTGCTCATTTGCCCGTTCCGTGCCATAAATGCGTCCCAGCGTTTTTAAAGCGGAGCTCTCTCTTGATTTAATAACCAGCCACCTGGGACTTTCGGGAATAAAAAACAAAATAATAAAAAACAGTAATGCAGGCAGCGCTTCGGCGCCAAGCATACCACGCCAGGTCTCATTCACAATATATTTACCCCAGAATCCACCGGTAATCCCTAGCTCTTTCATATGAACAGCATATTGACTAATGCCATAATTGACCAGGTAAGCCCCAACAAATCCAATAGTTATAGCTAACTGGTAAAGGGAAACCAGCGTCCCGCGGAAACGTGAAACTGAAATTTCGGAGATATACAAAGGCGATATCACTGAAGCAACACCAATGCCAACACCACCAACAATCCGGTAGAAAACCAAATCAGAAATGCTACCCGAAAACATACAGCCAACTCCGGAGCTGGTAAAAAGGACAGCGGAGAATAAAAGTACACCTTTCCGTCCGAACAGATCACTCAACTTTCCTGCAACAGCGACCCCCATAATTGAACCAACCAATGCACATCCAACATACCATCCGGTACTGACATCGTTTAAACCGAACTGCGCTGAAACGCTCCCAATCGTCCCTGAAATTACAGCGGTATCGTAACCAAACAGAAAACCTCCCAGAGCAGCAATGGAGGCTAAAAAAATTACATAAAGCAGATTTTCCTTCTCTTTTTGAATTGTCATAAGGCTGGTTATTTGATATTAAAGTATTCTTTGTAACGGTTATAAAGATGTCCGGCCTGGAGATAGGAAGACTGCGGACTCATAAAATGGGAGAATTCAAAGGTAATCCCTTTATCGTACCCGGCCCTGGAGGCCGCCTCAAGTTTCATGCGAAGTTTATCAAATTTGATGGGCAGAAATTTGATGGGCATATCGCGGTCAAAGGTTTCGGCGTTGGTCCAGCATTTCATCCCATATTTATCGGCCAATTTTTTATTTACAGTAAAAAATGCATCCATTTCGTCATAATCGATATGGCCATCCTGGAAGGCGCATGCATCGACCACATCATGGATACCATCAAAAATTTCGCCCCACTCCCGCTCGTGCTCCTGAACTGAAACGGCATTTTCCTTTGTTAAATTGCTGCCGGCAGCTTCCACCGCTTTTTTCCCATCAATCCATGGAGAAATAAAGGTGGGTAAACCGCCCGAAACATCTTTGCATTGTTTGCCCATCGCATGAAAAGCACCAATGGCCCCTTTGGTCTGACGACTAATTTCACCGCTTATATACCACCCCTTGAAACTCTTATATTTTGTGCCGTAGTTTTTCCAAACCTCGTCAATCACATACTTATTGTCTTCCACTTCCCAGCTTAGATCGCCCGTATCCCAATATTTTCCAGAATCGTAAAGGCCAAAGTAAAACTTCATCCCGTATTTTTCGGCCAAACGGAGGTACAAATCCACCAAATCGACCGATGGCTTGTAGCAGCTATGTTTTTTCATCAGGTATTCAGAAGGATAAGTAATAAATTTACGGTAACCCGAACGGATCATAATCACGGTATCGATCCCGATGGCCTTCATATGGGCAAAATCTTTATCCCACTCTTTTTCACCCCAGTTCTGGTGGGGAATATCGTGAGAGATCTCATCCAGAAAAGTTCCTGTTATTTTTAGCCCCTTTGCCTTGGGAACAATCAGTTTTGACTCCTGATTAATTACTGATTCATGCGTAGCCAGTTCATGATTACCGGCGATCCCACTTAATGGAACCGTCATTGCAGCTATCCCTGAGAGTGATGCCTTTGTCAAAAAATCACGTCTGGAGTTTTGTGTTTCCATTATATAATTTCTATTTAATTAACTTATGTATAACCGGATATAAGTGTTGCGACATTCTTAAAAAACCCAGATCAGTAAGATGGACGCCGTCCACAGTCCCTTCAAAATCGTCGCCGATCAGATGATCACCTTTCACATAGTAAATATTCCTGTCGTGATTTTTTTTCCGGTCGCTGAAAATTTTTTGCAATGTTGCATTTTTTTCCCGAAGAAGGGAATCAACGGTATGATCGAAATACATATGAGGAAAAAGTATCGTTTCGACCATTAGAATAGGAACTGCAGGCTTTTTTTCGCGGATGATTTCAAGAAAGCGGGCATATTTCTCCTTCATTTGAACGATGGAAACATTTGGAAGACAGTCCATCACAATGCATGAAGCATCAATACCTGCCATGAATTCTGCAATTTCGAAGTCAAGCTGTCCGTTTCCGCTAAAACCCAGGTTAACAATCTGCCGGTCGAGCATACGCGACAACTGGTTCGGGTAGGCCATCCCTGCCCGGGAGGCGCACCCTCCCTGGGTGATGCTGGTGCCATAAAATACAACAGGTTTCTCTTTTTGCGGTGAATTAATTTCAGGTTTCCCGATAACGGCTGTTGATTTAACGCCGATTTCAAGATTAGCCAATCCATCGTAGAGGGGTAAATAGAGCATGTATTCCATGTCAGTCCCAGCCA
>JAHEYS010000411.1 GCA_023251475.1 Prolixibacteraceae bacterium | reverse complement strand
AATTTTGCTAAACTGATTAAAGTTCCTGGATATTATTTATTTGGATACAATGATACGACTTGCCCGCCAACTGCAAGTTGTGCCGCCTTTAACAGCATTTCTGCGCCAAAAACTATTGTGGCATCCGAAGAGACTGGTCACTGGCTCTATCCTGAACAATCCCAAAAGGCTAAAAATTGGATTCTTAAAGAATTATCCAAATGAGAAACAGGTCGATCTCAGGTCTGAGTCCTTTGTTAGTCTTATTAGAAATAAAAAAAGAATGAAGAAAGCAATACTGCTGCTGATCTCCATCGTTTTATTGAGTTCATGCAGAGAAAATCCCCGGAATATACAAATGAACAGTATCCTCCAGGAGGGGATGAATAAATTAAGATACAACAATCCGGATTTATTGGTCGATTTAGATGTGGGGTTTAAATCAATCCCGATGCCCATGGATTTTGATGGCGACGGTGATTTGGACCTGTTGGTGTCCGAATCGGGTGCTTATGTTGAGGCGGGTATTTTTTACTTTGAAAACCTTAGCGGAGACGTTGAGATGCCGGTATTCAGACATGGGGAAAAAATTTCCAGCGAACGGTTTAATTTAGGCCTGAACTGGGATTGCTTTGAGGTTTCGAATGTGGATGGAAAAGATCATGTCGTGATTGCCGACCGAAACAATGAAAAGCTCCTGATATACAGGAATTTTCCGAAAAACACCTACTGGAATAAGGAAGAAATTCCTTTGGATTTAACCCTGCCCGCAATCCCCCAAAATAGAGCCAGCAGGTGGAAGATGGTGGATTTTGATGCAGATGGCAAAACCGATATTTTAGGATTCCTTGCGATAAACGATTCTCCTGGTTTCTCTATGTTATTCTTCAAAAATAACAGCACAAATGAAAAGCCATCTTACTGTGAACCGGTTGAAATAAAATTGCCGGGTAATAATCCGGTTAAGGGTATTTCGTTCAATCCTTTGATTGCTGATTTTGACAATGACGGTGATCTTGATTTTATTGACGTGGATAGCTTCGCCGGTTTTATATATTACGAAAACCGGGGAACTCCCTCTCAATATAAATTCAGGGAAGGGAAGAAAATGAACTGCCAGGGACGTGCGATCAACATGGTTTCTCATTATGGCGGAGCTGTAAAAGCAACTGCCATTGACTGGAATAAAGATGGTTTTATGGATATGATTGCCGGGGACGAAGATGGGAAGGTCTCTTTTATAAAGAATACCGGTAAATCATCAGATGGCGTACCTGATTTCTTGCAGCCCCGGTTTTTTCAGCAAAAAGCAAAGTTTGTAGACCTTGGCGCATTATCAACCCCCCGCATATTTGATTGGGATGGCGATGGGCTGGATGACATTGTAAGTGGCAATGGGGTTGGAAATATTTGCTTTGTTAAAAACCTGGGGGGGACGATTCCTTCCTGGGATGGACCAAAACTATTGGAGATCAACGGAAATCCCATCAGAATAATTCCGTCTGAAACACTTCCCAATACGGAGGAGCCACACTGGGGTTACACCAACATTGATGTGGGTGATTGGGATGGCGATCAGCTTCCCGATATCTTGGTAAACGATCACAATGGAAATGTCAGGTGGTTTAAAAATACAGGCAGCCGTAAGGAGCCTAAACTTTCACTCCTACAACCTGTTGAAGTAGCGTGGCTGGGCAAACCACAAAAGCCTTCCTGGACTCCCGGAACATCAGAAGGGAATGAGTTACTGGCCCCGTGGCGGACCACCCCTTACCTGATGGACCTGAACGGGGATAAATTAATGGACCTGGTAATGCTCGACTATGAAGGTTACCTTGCTACTTATTTCAGGTCAAAAGGCGTTGACGGGAAACTGTTACTATCTGCGCCGAAGCGAAATTTTGTTGACCCTGACGGTAACCCGATACGATTAAATCCGCGTGAACAAAAAAGTAATGGTCGAACAAAATTTTCATTTGCCGATTGGGATGGTGATGGCCTAAAGGATCTCATTTTCTCCTCAAAACCAGCAGTTGACTGGATGAAAAACAGGGGAACTAAAGATGGAAATCTGGTCTTGCAGTACATGGGAAGAGTGGTATCTCAAACCCTGATGGGGCATGCTGATTGTCCAGTAACGTCGGATTGGAATCAGGATGGAATACCCGATTTATTGGTAGGTACTGAAACCGGGGTTTTATACTACTGGGAGCGCCCCACAATGGATCAGACCTCGACAATGACTACCGTAGGAAAGCAAAAACCTTCAAAATTTTCGTTAACAATTGAATAAAAGACCAATATGAAATATCTCATCAGAGCCTTAGTCCTGTTTCTATCGCTTCATGTTCCTGCTTTTGCACTGGAAACAGGTTATGCATTAAAAATCTTTGTTACTTCAGCAAATGACACCTTGAGGTACCGGGAACTTACTCCTGAAAATCAGGATAAAAATAAAAAATATCCATTGGTGATCTTTCTGCATGGCGCTGGAGAGAGGGGTAATGACAACAATTCCCAACTCATTTATGGTGCCGGGATGTTTGCAAATCCGGTGAACAGGGCAAATTATCCTGCATTTGTCCTATTTCCACAATGTCCGAAAAAGGAATTCTGGTGTCTGAGAGATTCTCTTCATTCCTATCAGAATAATACATTTTTGGCAAATCCGGCTCCTGCCCCCGCTTTACAACGTGTAAAAGAATTACTTGATGTTTATCTGAAAATGCCCTGTATCGATAAAAACAGAATCTATGTGATGGGTTTGTCGATGGGTGGAATGGGAACTTATGATTTGGTATGCCGTTATCCCGACCTTTTTGCAGCCGCAATACCTATCTGCGGCGGAGTCAATACTGCGCGTTTAAAGTACGTGGCCGGGAAGGTTAAATTCAGAATTTTTCACGGAGATAAAGATGAGGTTGTACCCGTTGAAAATTCCCGATCCATCTATTCTGCATTCAAAACTTCAGGAGGGAGCGCAGACTATGTGGAATTCTATGGATGTGGCCATGGCAGCTGGAATCTGGCATTCAACTATCCGGATTTCATGTCGTGGCTGTTTGGGCAAACCAAATAAACAATGTAAATCAGCACTGAATATTAAATTTTAAAACAAAAATAATTCAATCCAAAAATGGTATTTATGAAAACACTTATTGGCAGCCTGATCGTTGCAATGATGCTTCACGGAATCACATGCAGTGCCCAAAAGATACAAACCAGACAGGAGAAGGATAGTATAACGATCGTAAAACTATATAACAAGTTAAATGATTGGCCTAACCTGAAACACTTCCAGGAAGATAATATAAATGCAGGCTTACCTGCTGCCAATGAGAAAAGGGTTGTCTTTATGGGCAACTCCATTACGCAGGGATGGGCAAAATTCTGGAATGTTTTTTTCGCCGGAAAACCCTATATCAACCGTGGGATAGGGGGACAAACCTCTCCGCAGATGCTTATCCGTTTCAGGGCTGATGTCATTAATCTGAAACCAAAAGTTGTGGTGATACTGTCGGGAGCCAATGACCTGGCCGGTAATACGGGACCATCCACACTCGAAATGATAGAGAACAATCTTGTCTCAATGGCTGAATTAGCCAAAGCAAATGGGATAAAAGTGGTGCTTTGCTCACTGCTGCCGGCGTACGATTTTCCATGGAAAAAAGGACTTGAGCCTGCCGAAAAAATCATACAACTCAATATCTGGATAAAAGATTACGCCAAAAAAATGGGGTTTACCTATGTCGATTACCATTCGTCACTGGTTGATGCACGAAAAGGGCTTAAAGCTGAGTACACCGCTGATGGGGTTCATCCAAATCAGGAAGGGTACGCCGTAATGACACCTATTATCGAAAAAGGAATCGCAAAAGCATTAAAAAGCAACTAATTTTCGGAATAATGCACAAAAAAACAGTCGGGATATCATACCTAATATTTTCACTATTCCTTGGGGCGTGTACTTCAAATCCCAAAGCCAATCGCTTCGCGAAAATTGATGTACAGGTAGATTCAGTTATGCAACTGATGACTTTGGACGAGAAAATAGGGCAACTGGTTCAGTTGACCAGTAAACCGGATGGCACTTTGGTTAAAGAGTCCGTGGATATCATTAAAAAAGGTCAATGCGGCAGTATTTTAGGTGCATATTCGGCAGCCTCAACCCGTAAACTTCAGCAGATGGCCGTGAATAACAGTCGTCTCGGAATTCCCCTGATTTTTGGCAACGATGTTATTCATGGTTTCAAAACACTCTCCCCTATTCCCCTTGGAGAGGCAGCTTCATGGGATATGGAGGCCATCGAAAAGAGTGCACGGGTAGCTGCAACCGAAGCCTCAGCAGCTGGCATGCACTGGACTTTTGCACCTATGTGTGACATCAGTATTGATCCACGCTGGGGCAGGGTTTCTGAGGGTGCAGGGGAAGATCCTTACCTGGGATCACTTATTGCTGCTGCCCGGGTCAGAGGATTTCAGGGCCGTAACAACGACTTGTCTGACACATTAACCATGCTCGCCTGCGTAAAGCATTTTGCGGCATACGGAGCACCCATCGCGGGACGCGAATACAATTCGGCTGACATGTCTGAGCGGACGCTTCGTGAAGTGTACTTAAAGCCGTACAAGGCTGCAATTGAACAGGGAGCAATGAGTGTTATGACTTCTTTCAATGATTTAAACGGAACACCTGCTACTGCAAATCAATGGCTGCTAAAAGATATACTTCGCGGTGAAATGAATTTCAAAGGATTTGTTGTTTCGGATTTTAATTCCATTTCACAACTGATGTCTCATGGTGTTGCCTCAGATGAAGAAGAAGCATGCAGCCTGGCAATAAACGCCGGAACCGATATGGATATGTTCAGCAAGATTTACCTCAAACATCTGAAGCAACTGGTAGAGAGCGGTAGTGTAAAGGAGTCTGTGGTGGATAAGTCTGTTCGTCGCGTCCTGCGAGTCAAATTTATGCTCGGCCTTTTTGATGACCCTTATCG
>JAHEYS010000410.1 GCA_023251475.1 Prolixibacteraceae bacterium | reverse complement strand
AAAGAGGCCCTGTGATCAGGGGAAAGCGCACCTTTTTTTACTCACCATATCCTAAATTCTAAAACATATTATGACAATCAGGGAGATCATCAGTTATCTTGAATCGGTTGCACCACCTGCTTATCAGGAGTCGTATGACAACGCCGGACTAATAATTGGAGACCAGGACGCGGCAATTACCTCTGCACTAATCACACTGGATGTCACCGAATCAGTTATTGATGAGGCTATTGAAACAAAATGTGAGCTAATCATCGCACATCATCCCATCCTTTTTAAAGGGATTAAAAGGCTGAACGGGAATTCATACGTGGAGCGTTGTATAATAAAAGCAATAAAAAACGACATTGCCATTTATGCGGCCCATACCAACCTCGACAGCATAACGGGAGGTGTAAATACGAAGATCTGTGAAAAAATCGGGCTAACCAACCTGGGTATCCTCGCCCCGGCAAAAGAACAATTGGTCAAACTGGTCACTTTTATTCCGGAGGATCACCTGGGTAAAGTGCGGGATGCCCTTTTTGAAGCGGGAGCAGGCGAGATCGGAAAATACGACAAATGCAGTTTTAGCTCCCAGGGGACAGGAACATTCAGGGGGGGTGAAGAGTCGAACCCTTACCTTGGCGTACCAGGGGAATTTCACTTTGAGAAAGAGGCGCGGTTCGAAACTATCTTCCCCAAATATCTGAAAAATAAAATAATCAATGCCTTGCTTAAAACCCATCCTTACGAAGAGGTGGCTTATGATATCTATCCCCTGGAAAACAGTTTTCAGGAAGTTGGAGCGGGGATGATCGGGGAACTACCCGGCGCTGAGCATGAGATTGATTTTCTTACCCGGCTGCTGGATATTTTTGAATGCAAATCAATAAGACACACCTACTTACTGGGAAGACAGATTAAAAAAGTTGCCGTGTGCGGCGGTTCAGGAAGTTTTCTCCTTCCGGCAGCTATTACCGCAGGCGCCGACATCTTTGTCACCTCCGACATCAAATACCATGAATTCTTTGAAGCGGAAGAGAAGATCATTGTGGCAGATATCGGACACTACGAAAGCGAACAATTCACGAAGGAGCTTTTTTATGAAATACTTATAAAAAAATTTCCTAACTTTGCACTCCGTTTATCGGAAGTAAAAACGAACCCGGTGTTATATCTTTGTCAAAGGTAATAAAAACGTAAATTTCAGAATATGCCAATAAATAATATCAAATCAACCGAAGGGAAAGAGGTTTCTGTCCAGGAGAAACTAAAAATGCTCTATGAGCTTCAAACTGTTGCATCAGAGATAGATAAGATAAACACATTGCGCGGGGAACTCCCGTTGGAGGTGCAGGATCTGGAAGACGAAATCGTCGGACTAAAGACCCGTCTTGCCAATTTCAGCGAAGAACTAAAAAGCCTCAACCTTGCCATTGCGAATAAAAAAACTGAAATAAAAGATTCGAAGGCTAAGATCGAAAAATATAAAGAGCAGCAGGAAAACGTCAGGAATAACCGCGAGTTTGACTCTCTTTCAAAAGAAATTGAGTTTCAGACACTCGAAATTGAACTTTCCGAAAAGAAAATCCGCGAGTTTACCATTGATATTAAAACCAAAACTGAAGCAGCAGAAGCTTCAGAAAAACTGTTCAAAGAGCGGGAGGAGGATCTGATCAGAAAGAAAAAAGAGTTGCAGGAGATCACCGCAGAGACTGCCGTAGAGGAGGAAAAACTAAAGAGCAAGGTGACCAAGATCGAGAGCCTGATTGAAGATCGCCTGGTCATGGCCTTTAACCGTATCCGTAAAAATGCCCGTAACGGCCTTTCCGTTGTTACTGTTCAACGTGATGCCTGCGGCGGTTGTTTCAATAAAATCCCGCCTCAGCGTCAATTGGACATTGCCTCAAGAAAGAAAATTATCGTATGCGAATATTGCGGCAGAATCCTGGTTGATAAAGATATTGCCACTCCGATTGAAGAGAATGAAAATCCGGTTTAAAACAAAAAACCACCATAAAAAAGAAAACCCGCTGAAATTCAGCGGGTTTTCTTTTTTATCCGAATAATCCCGTTTATTACCGGATTTAATCGGAACTATCCGTTTAACAGCCGGATACATGGAATATTACTGATTAAATTAGCAGGTTAAGTTTTTTTTATTAATTTTTTAAAGAACAGAAACCATGAATGCATTGAGAAACAGTGTCAGGCTTATCGGCCATCTTGGCGACAATCCTAAAATCAAGAAGTTTGACAGCGAAAAATCAGTGGCCAATTTCACCATTGCGACCAATGAGAACTTTCGTGATCACAATGGGAATAAAAAATCTGAAACCACCTGGCATAAACTGGTGGCATGGGGAAGGCAGGCAGAAGTTGCCGAAAAATATCTGAAAAAAGGGTCAGAAGTGGCAATTGAAGGGAAGCTGACCAACCATTCATATGAAGATAAAAATGGTGAAACTCACTTTATCACCGAGATAGTTGTCAATGACATTCTGGTACTGGATAAAAAAGCTGAAAATTAGCGCGAAATATTAATCAGAGATTTCACTACCACGTTACATCAAATTATAGGTACTCCCCCGAATTTTATCCGGAAGAGTACCTCTAATGGCAAATGATCGCTGTCTGAATCAAATTATAATATTACAGCAGGTATTTTACTCCGCCTGCTTCATCGAAAAGGCAATTCGTTTACGGGGAATATCGACCTCGAGTACCTTTACCTTCACATGCTGGTGTAATTTAACCACCTCTGCAGGATCACTTACAAAACGGTTGGCCAGTTCACTGATATGGACCAGACCGTCCTGCTTTACCCCGACGTCGACAAAGGCGCCGAACCGGGTGATATTGGTTACAATTCCTGGAAGGACCATCCCCACAATTAAATCTTTCATGGAATAAACACCATCCGAGAATTCGAAAACTTTTATCCCGGATCGCGGATCTAATCCGGGCTTGGCAAGTTCTGCCAGAATGTCATTTAATGTCGGGAGACCAACTTCATCACTTAAATATTTTTCCGTATGAACCTCTGATTTTAGATTTTCCATTCCGATCAGTTCTCCGACTTTACATTTTCGGTCGGCAGCGATTTTGTTCACCAATGGATATCGCTCAGGATGTACAGCGGAGTTATCGAGCGGATTTGAAGCTCCTGGAATACGGAGAAAACCTGCACATTGTTCAAATGCCTTTGGTCCCATCCTGGGAACTTTCTTCAGTTCGGTACGTGAAGCAAACGGTCCGTTCTCTTTTCGGTATTCTACAATATTTTGAGCCAGCAAAGGACCAAGCCCCGAAACGAAGTTAAGCAGATGACTGCTGGCGGTATTTACATTTACCCCAACCAGGTTAACGCACGATTCCACAACCGCGTCAAGCCCTTTCTGAAGCAGCTTCTGATCCACATCATGCTGGTACTGACCCACGCCAATCGATTTTGCCTCGATTTTAACCAGCTCGGCCAGCGGATCCATTAACCTGCGACCGATAGATACAGCGCCCCGCACTGTAACGTCGAATTGCGGAAATTCATCGCGTGCAACTTTCGAAGCAGAATAGATCGAAGCTCCATCCTCACTGACCATAAATACCTGAATTGGCCGGTCAAAGGTGATCTTTTTGATAAATGTCTCAGTCTCACGACTTGCAGTGCCATCACCAATTGCAATTGCATCAATCTTATACGTGCTTACCAGGGCTGAAACCTTGCGAATTGACTGGCTTACTTCCGATTGAGGCTGATGGGGATAGATTGTTTCATTATGAAGAAGATTACCCTGGGCATCGAGACAGACCAGTTTGCAACCGCTTTTATAACCTGGGTCAAGTGCCAGAACACGTTTTTGCCCGAGTGGCGCAGCAAGAAGGAGCTGCCTCAGATTCTCTGCAAAAACCCTGATCGCTTCACCATCCGCCTGTCCCTTTGACAAACCAAAAAATTCGGTTTCGATTGCAGGGGCAAGCAGTCTTTTATAACTCTCCTTAACTGCAAGTGAAACCTGGACACCGCTCTCATTCCGACCTTTCACGAAATAATGGTCCAGGGCTGAAATGGCCTTCTCCTCGTCGGGTGCAACACCCAGTTTCAGAAAACCCTCCTTCTCACCCCTGCGCATCGCCAAAAGACGGTGTGAAGGACATCGTCTGACCGGCTCAGAAGAATCGAAGTAATCACGGAACTTAATCCCCACTTCCTCTTTGCCTTTCACTACACGGGAGGAAATAACAGCATCACGTGCAAAAAGATTACGAACAATATTACGGGCATTCTGATTTTCATTGATCCATTCGGCAATAATATCCCTGGCGCCGGCAAGGGCCTCTTCAACATCGGCAACAGCATCGTTCAGGTACTTAAGCGCACGGTTTTCAGGATCCGGCTCATATTGTTTAAAGATCAGGGCCGCAAGTGGTTCAAGCCCTTTCTCACGGGCAACAGTGGCCCGGGTGCGTCGTTTGGGTTTATAAGGAAGGTAAATATCCTCCAATTCATTCAGATCATAACATAGTTCAATCCTTGACTGCAATTCAGGGGTCAGGAGCTCCTGTTCACTGATCGTTTTAAGAATGGTCACCTTTCGCTTGTCAAGCTCCTCATATTGCTCTTTTGCCTCTTTAATATTGCCTATGGCAACTTCGTCGAGGCTTCCGGTCATCTCCTTGCGGTAACGCGAGATAAACGGGACCGTCGCCCCCTCGTCAAGAAGGGTAATTGTATTGGCTATTTGCCTGATGCTGATGCCAAGTTTATCTGCGATCAGCTGATGGTTTTTCTGAAATGTCATAAACGCAAATTTAAAAAAAAAGTGTACGTTTGATAAACTTAATTACCTGTCAGATGGACCAAAGGATTAAAAATCTCATAATTGCCTTATCTATTGTACTTTTCGGATTTTTAGTTTACTATTTCAGCTACATCGTAACTTATATTCTCATAGCGGCGGTACTGGCCCTGATCGGACGCCCCCTGGTTCGGAAGTACCAGCAGATCAGGTTCCGGA
>JAHEYS010000056.1 GCA_023251475.1 Prolixibacteraceae bacterium | reverse complement strand
TACCGGAGATCCTTTTGGCCGGATATGCGATAAATCATGGCCAACTCCCCCCCTTCTTTTCATCAGTTGCACCTGCTCCTGATCGATCATGATAATCCCGCCATACGAATCGGCGCCGTTGCCAACTACAAAGCAATTGGATAATGAACCGACCTGAAAATCATTTCCGATACCCGTCATCGGTCCCCCCTGGGGAACAATATATCTGAAATCACGAAACAGTTCAAATAATTCCTCTTCCGGGATGGGATTGGGGTAATTTTTTTCGATCCTCGCAATCTCTGAGGAGAGCCGCCGGTGGAGATCATCAGGCGTCAACTCAAAAATATTCCCGTATGAATCCTTCAGCGCATATTTGTTAACCCAAACACGAGCCGCAAGATCGTCGCCCTTAAAATATTTTACAGATGCCAGGAATGCTTCGTCCGCTGAATAGGTAGTGGGAACGTCATCTTTTTGCTGGGGTGTGATCTCTTTTAATTCCATTGCTTTCAATATTAGGTTGATTTAATTGGGTTTATTGTCACATTTAAACCTCGTTTCTATTAATGCAATATAGGCACCCCAGTGTATTTCTGCATATATTTTTTTTATAAAATTTGAAAAGTTATCAACTTGTGAGTGTTAGTTTTCAGATATACAGCGTAATGCATTTTAATAAAAAGATAAAAGTTTACAAAAAAATATTTTTTGAAATTGGGAATTTATACCGAAGGTACAGATTACAAGTCGATAAGCAATGAATGCACCACCGCGCGGGCTGTGCGGCAGAAAGGGGCTGGTTGAACTAAAAATTAATGAAAAAGATATTTTACGATCTGTTTTGAAGCGCCGCGATTACTGTTCACATAGCTCCGCGCAAGGTTCGATGCGGACAGAAGCTTTTCGGGGCTTGAACGTAAGCTGTCAATCTGGGTTTCGAGCTCTGTAAAATCACTGATACAGCAGGCCGCACCAATTTTGAGCATATCATGAGCCTCCTGAAATTTGTGAAAATCGGGGCCGAAGATTACCGGGAGCCCAAATACAGCAGGTTCAAGAATACTATGAATACCTGAGGTGAAACCACCCCCCACGTATGCCAGCATTCCATAACGGTATATTGAATCGAGATAGCCATACCCGTCGACAATCAATACCTCTGCTTCCGATAATTCTTCATCAGTAGCGGTAGAATAAAAGACATAAGGTTTTTCGAGTGCCGTACAAATGCGTTCGAGCGACTGATTGGTGACTTCGTGAGGGGCTATTACGAATTTCAGACCTGATGGGCATTTGTTTACATAAGGGATAAAGAGATCTTCATCCTCCTTCCACGTACTTCCGGCAATAATGGCCTTTTGATCTCCGCAGAAAAGTTCAAGTTTTCCCAGCCGGGGAGCAGCATCGGCTATCTGGCCCACGCGATCAAGACGGGTATCTCCCGAGATGGAGACATTCATAAACCCATATTGGTGAAGAATATTAAACGATTCCCTGTTTTGTACAAAAATGTGCTCATAGCTGGCAATTACCTTGAGGTACCATTTTCCCCAGGGCTTAAAAAAGATTTGCGAAGGGCGGAAAAGTGCGGAGAAAATATAGGTTGGAATTCCTTCCTCCTTTAGCTGGGTAAGAAAATTGTACCAGAATTCGTATTTAATAAAAAATACCTTCTCCGGTCTGACAATATCAATAAACCTGACGGCATTTTTCTTTGTATCGAGCGGAAGGTAAAATACATAATCGGCGTATTGATAGTCTTTGCGCAATTCATAACCCGAAGGAGAGAAAAAAGTGAGAAGTATTTTGTATTCCGGTTTAAGGTTCCGAATTGCCTCTATAACAGGCCTTCCCTGCTCAAATTCGCCCAGTGAGGAGACATGAAACCATAATATTGGTTCCCCGGGAATAATGGTTTCGCTTAAATGTTTGAAAATGTCCTTGCGGCCTTCAATCCACTTCCGGGCTTTATCGTTTCGCAACGAAACGATCCTAACCAGCAGGTAATATCCGAGTATTCCTAAGTTATAAAGCCACTTCATTTTCTATCCATTTTGCCTGACAAATGTATTTGATTTCATTAAATAAATAAAACCGATTGGCTTTATTATTTATCTGTCTGATATCCAATATCTTTAGGCAGATTTGGCAGAAAAGAGGCCTCAACAGCAAGCTGATCGCACCGTTCATTTTCCGGAATACTCGCATGTCCTTTCACCCAAATGAATTTCACCTGATGACGCTGGTACATCAGTAAAAACCGTTTCCAGAGATCGCTGTTCTTCTTCCCTTTAAACCCGGTTTTCACCCAGTTAAAAACCCATCTCTTCTCAACCGAATCGGACACATACTTCGAATCGGTATAAATAGTGACATTACATGGGGCAACTTTAAGCGCTTCGAGTCCGGCGATGGCCGCCAAAAGCTCCATTCGGTTATTGGTCGTCAGCTGATATCCCTGTGAAAGTTCCTTACGGTGTGACCCGGATAATAATACAACTCCGTAACCTCCGGGACCAGGGTTACCCCTTGCGGCTCCGTCGGTATAAATAATAATTTTCGGAATTTCCTGTTGCTCCATCCTATGAGGTAATAAATTTGAAAGACCGGTAAACTGACCGATCTTTCGTATTTTATTTGGTGTAAGTTTGACCTTTCAAATATAGCGGATCATCCTCAGAATCGTCTATCTGGCCAGTTTCATCTCTTTGATCAGGTTTCCTGCACCGGCATACTTATCGATGGTCCAAAGCACAAAGCGGATGTCGACGCAAATACATTTTTGCAACCGGGATTCAAAAGCAATATCGCCACTCATCGCTTCCCAGTTGCCATCAAACGCAATACCGACCAGTTCACCATCTCCGTTAATCACAGGGCTTCCCGAGTTTCCGCCTGTGATGTCGTTGTTCGAAGTAAAACAGGTATGTAATGTCCCATCCCTGTCTGCATATTGCCCGTAATCTTTTGTATTATAAAGATCCACAACTCTTTGAGGAAAATCAAAATCAACATCTCCTTTTATCCCCTTTTCGGTATAACCTTTTAAGGTGGTAAAATAGTCATAATAGGTGGCATCCTTCGGCTCATATCCGTCAACAATACCATAAGTGAGCCGCATTGTTGAATTGGCATCCGGATAGTACGACTTGTCTTTATTCATCTCAATCAGCCCGGCAACGAATAACCTTCGCGCCTTATCGATATTTCCCTTTGTTTTGCCAAGGTCATGCAAAATAACATACTGCATTTCATAGAGCGACCGCATGGCAACAAAAGCCATATCTTTATCCAGCACTTTGATGCTTGGCTTATTTAGAAATGATTCCATCCTACCCTGGTCGGCGAAAATGGTTTTTTCAAACATTCTTTTCGCATAGGCATCAAAATCACCCTTATACTTAGATTTTATCTCCTGAAATATCCCTGGTATATATCTCGGGCTAACTTTATCAGCGTAAATTTTAAACAATTTACCGACAATTTTCATGTCTGTACCGGCATCATAGTCTTTAAAATATTCCCCAAGGGAGCCGCGTAAAGCCTCCGCAGCTGTACTGATTTTTTCTTTATCCGTACCTTTCAAAGCGGCATAAAGTGAGGCGGACTTTGCAGAAAAGGAGAAGATCTCCGCCCCATGCAGCAACGCCTCCTTCATGTATTCATCAGCTATTTTATCAACACTGGTTTCAAATGCAGCATTTATGGAGTCAAGTACACTGCCATATTTGGCCTTCCTTTCCGGGGTTTCATTGGCCCATTTCAGAAAATTTTTCTCAATGCCCTGTTTACGCCCAATCACATCAAGATCTGATAATCCCTTGTTTTGTCCGATGGAGTACTTATAATAGTTCGAACTTCTTGCAAATTTTGAGGCATATTGGATCCTGGCCTTCTGACTTGTAGCCATAAACTCCTTGATAATTCCAAGTTTAGCCTCCCTTGCTACAATTCTGACATCATTTACCACATCCATAGTATTTTTCACTTCATTCGATGTACGGTAACGTGTGGTGGTACCCGGATACCCCATGACCATTGTGAAGTCATTTTTTGTGACCCCCTTTAACGAGATCGGGAGAAAGTATTTTGGATGAAAGGGGACATTATTTTTGGAATATTCGGCAGGTTTTCCGTCCGGAGCGCAATATACCCTGAACATCGAAAAATCGCCTGTATGGCGGGGCCACATCCAGTTGTCGGTTTCTCCGCCAAACTTTCCAATTGACTGGGGTGGAGTTCCTACCAGTCGAATGTCCTTAAAGGATTGCAAAACAAAGAGAAAATATTTATTTGATTCAAACAGACTCCTGACCCTGACCTCACAATCGGCTTCAGGTTTAGCCTCTTTCTCTATTTTTGCGACCGCTTCCCGAATCTTTGAAGAACGGGTCTGATCATCCATGTCGTCGGTGACCTCCTTTAGCGCCTGTTCAGTCACATCTTCCATCCGGATTAAAAAGGTGACCGTCTTACCCGGATTGGGGAGCTCATCTTCATGCTTCATCGCCCAGAAACCATCTCTGAGGTAGTCGTGTTCAACTGAGCTGTGTTCCTGAATCTCACCAAATCCGCAGTGATGGTTGGTCAACAGTAATCCATCCTCAGAGATCAATTCCGCAGTACAGGAGCCATGGTCGAGGGCAACAACTGCATCCTTTAAACTTGAATGGTTAATGCTGTATATCTGTTCGGCCGTAAGCTTACATCCAATGGAACTCATCTTCTGTATATTCAGCTTCCCAACAAGGGAGGGGAGCCACATCCCTTCATCGGCTTTTGCATTAAAGTTTATAACGGAGAATATCACAAAGAGTGCTAATAAACTGTTTTTCATCTAAATCAATTTTTTGCGGCAAAAGTAACTTTATTTATAAAACAACATCATGAAAGAAACTCATTCAAATGATGTTTTATGAAACTTTAGCATAAACGCGCTTACTTTGCTTTTAATTGATTCATTACCTTCAAGGGCTTTAATAAATGCACTTCCGATAATAGCGCCATTGGCATAGTCAGAAGCTCTTGCAAACGA
>JAHEYS010000409.1 GCA_023251475.1 Prolixibacteraceae bacterium | reverse complement strand
ATAATTTTCATCACTGGGGCAACTGTTTTCAATAAATTGTTCGATACGTCGGCATCGGTTCCAGACTGCCTCAATCTGATTGGTTGAAAAACTGCAGTTGGGAGCCTCAATTCTGAAGGCATTATTTTCATAACTAACGTGGGTCGATTTTACTGAATCAGCATCAAGATTGAGCCTCGAATATTCTGCCGCATTTTTCTGCAGAATTGATTCGACCCGATCGGCGTGCTGATCATTTATTTCAGACAATATTAAAATCATACCCTTAACTATGGAAACTATTAGAAATTCCTCCTTGATTAATCTCCTTACGGAAATCATGTGTTAATAGGAAAGAATTGCCAATTGTTACCTCAATTTAAGCAAAATTATTTGCCGTTGTCAAAAAAAGCTTTCAGTGGATTTATCAGTCTTGTGATCAGCCGCATCTCCTTAGTGATCACCTCGGCCGTGCCATCCATTTGCTGGATAAATTTCAGGTTTTCGCGATAGGAGGAGGTCATCCCGTCAGAAAGGGCTATTTCGGCAATATAGCCTTTGGAATCGGGCACCAGGGATACCGACCGGATCACCCCTTTAAGCATCCCAAACTCCATATAGGGAAATCCGCTCAATTTCAGATTTACCCTTTGCCCAACCTCAACCTTACCAAAACCCGAGGGAGGGATGACCGCTTTTGCAATGATTGCCGATGATTCGAGGGGAATAATCGTGGCAATGAGCTCCCCGGTCCTTACCTCCTGATTCACGCTCCAGATGGAGGTGAAGGTCAATTTCCCTTGAATCGGACTGGTAACCAGGTATTTTTCCTCCCATTGATGAATGGCATTTTCAAGGGTTTGCTTCGATTCGTCAAGTGCCAGCCGGAATTCCGACAGCTCTTTCTCATGTTGCATCTGTAATTCAACCCGACTCGATTGCAGGGTAAGAATAGATGATTCAGTCTCCCGCAACACAGCCTCAAAACCGATAAAAGCCGACTTTTTTGAGAGGAAAAGTTGCCGGGATTTATCATAATCCGCTTCGCTGATGGTCCTTTTTAGATAGAGGGAGGAATCCCGTACAAAGCTTTTTTCAGACAAAACCAGATCATTTTTCTGAATATCCTTTTGCCTGATCAGGGTATGATAATACTCCTCCTGCTTGACAATCTGCTTATTGATCAATCCAATCTTCTGAGGGAGAAAATTCTGGGTAAGATAGTGTTTAAAATTATTGCGGCTTTTCACAAACGGACTGTAACTTACCTGCAATTCGCCCAGGGTGAGATGCTCTGACAAATCAAATGCAAACACCTGTTCATCCCAATCTGCAATCCTGAAACACTTTGCCAGCTCCTCTTTAAGAATGAGATAATGAGCAAAATCAGTTGGATTATTGATCAGTGCAATATTCCCTTTCTCCGGTAATGACTGGCCATCAATGGCAAATAGCCGGTCAATTTTACCCGTTGATTTGCTGATTAATGAAACGGGGGGATTTTTGGTCGTTAACACCATTGGCGCCCTGATGATCTCGGGTGATTTAAAATAATAGCTGCCGATTAACAGGATCGTAAAGATGGAGAATATCACCGTCAAACCCCACCGGATAATATGATTCGGAATATAGGACATAATCTCCTGCACCTCTTCACTATACGTTGGCAAATTATCTTTCTCTGGCATACAGCTATTTAAATATAAGTACAAAATTCAATGACAATATTATTCAGGGTCCCAGCGGTCGTTTAACATCTGAAAATAATCAGTTGCCAAGTTCGAGCTGATCTTTAACCAGGTTGTAATAGTTCCCTTTTTTGTTCACCAGTTCAAGATGAGTCCCTTTTTCGACGATCTCACCAGCTTCCAGAACGATAATCTGGTCAGCCCCCTTCACCGTACTTAGCCGGTGAGCAACCACCACAACGGTCCGGTCTTTAAAAAACTGGTTCAGGTTATCCATAATCACCAACTCATTTCTGGCATCCAGCGCATTGGTCGCTTCATCAAAAAAGATATAATCGGGATTCTTGTAAACCGACCTCGCGATCAGGATACGTTGCTTCTGACCAGTACTAAGCCCATGCCCCTCACTTCCGATTTTCGTGGAATAACCCAACGGGAGTTCTTCTATAAATGATTGAATATTAGCTGTTGCCACAGCCTTTTTAAGCATTTCGGGATCGGGGATTTCATCTCCAATACCGATATTGCCCGCTATCGTATCTGAGAATATAAATCCATCCTGCAGAACAGCTCCGCAATTTTGACGCCATTGTTTCTGACTGTAACTGTCGAGGGAGATCCCTCCTAAAAATATCTCTCCGATAACCGGTTTGTAAAAACCAAGCATCAACTTTACCAGTGTACTCTTGCCGCTTCCACTTGTCCCCACAATTGCAGTGATTTTATTGGCTGGAATCTCCAGATTAATCATACTTAAAACCTTAGGCGAACCAGGACCTTCATATTGAAAAGTGATGTTTTTTAAGATGATGGACTTACCTGCGGGAACCTCGTGTATCTTTCTTTCATCAGGTTTCTCCTCGTCCTCTTTATCGTTAATTTCACCCAATCTTTCCAGTGCTATTTTCGCATCCTGCGCAGATTGTACAAATCCGATAAACAGCTGGATAGGACCGTTTAATTGTCCAATGATGTATTGAACCGCCATCATCATACCAAGCGTCATCTCACCTGAAACAACCGCCCGTGCTGTCAGAAAAGAGATAATAATGTCCTTGGTCTGATTGATAAAGGTCCCTCCAACAAGTTGATTCTGATTAAGCAGGAGTCCTTTGATATTAACTTTATACAATTTTACCTGAATACGTTCCCACTCCCACCGTTTCTGTTTTTCGCAATTATTAAGTTTAATATCCTGCATGCCGGTAATCAGCTGAACAATATTACTCTGATTTGCAGAGGCTTGCTGGAAACGTTTGTAATCCAGTTCTCTTCTTCGCTTAAGAAAGATTAATACCCACCCAATATAAAGGATACTTCCAATGAAAAATACAATCAAAATGCCGGGGTGATAGACGGCCATTATTACGGTGTAAATCAACAAGGTAATCACTGCAAACAATATATTAACCAGTGAAGTGGTCAGGAAACTCTGTATCCGGCTGTGATCGCCCATCCGTTGCATAATGTCCCCGATCATCTTTGAATCAAAAAACGACATTGGTAATCGCATCAGCTTGACCAGAAAATCGGAGATCAGCGATATGCTCACCCTGGTTGTCACATGCAAAGTGATCCAGTTGCGGATCATCTCATTGGCAGTCTGACCAAAAGTCAAAACCAGCTGAGCGGTTAACACCATCCAGATAAAGTTCAGATCGCTGTTTCCAATTCCATAATCGACAATAGATTGGGTCAGGAACGGGAAGATCATGCTTACAAAGCTTCCGGTAATCATTCCAAGCAGAAGCTGAATGATAAATTTGCGGTAAGGGCGTAAGTAATTCAACAAATAACTGTAACGGCGTACCGTATGATTCTCAGGTTCCTCATTGTAAAATTCGGCAGTTGGCTCCAGCAATAATGCAATCCCCTCTTTACCCTGCACCGACCAGCATTTTAAAAACTCAGACTGATTGTATTGGAGCAGGCCATGGGCTGGGTCAGCTATATGCACTACAACCTCATCTTTTTTCCCCTTTCTCCGGAAAAAGGGGAACTTCCCTTTTCGGGTTATGGCGGTAACCACTACAAAATGGTTCTGATTCCAATGGATCAGACATGGGAGTTGCACCTCCTTTTTGAGCTGATCCCACGTCAGACGTACACCCCTTGACCTGAATCCCATATTTTCGGCGGCATCACTCAGGGCAAGCAAGGATACCCCTTCGCGTGTGGCGTAGGAAAGGGTACGTACCTGCTGCAATGAATAACTGCGGCCATAGAATTTCGCAATCATCCTGAGACAGGTTGGACCACAATCCATGGCATCAAGTTGCTTGAAGAAAGGGAAACGCATAATTAACCCGATAAATGATGTTTACGTGATTCTCAGAAATTAAAACTACCCGGTTCTGCGCTAGATTTTGGAAGTTTTAATTCCTGTGGTGTAAAAGTACTTTAAAAATAGTTTCATAATCTGACCAATCCAGCTGACCCCGCTAAAAAAATGTTGTTTTACGTTTTAACACAAAAAAAGGGTATACCCTTCCTCCAAATTGCTTCAGGATTATCTCAGGCTCAATCATTCTAAATATATTTTAAGTAAATAATAATCAATTACATAAAATATATTTTTAAAGTCGCAATTTTTTTTTACATTCGCATAAAAATATTTTGTCTTTGCAGGTAACAAGTAAAAGTCAATTCCTATTAATACATTTAATCAATTTGATTAATTACCATGGAAAAAAAATCTTCTATTTCCTCAAAAAACAATGGCTCTGTAGGTCAGTTCAAGTATCTGAATAGCAACGAAATGAACAATCTTAGAGGTGGAGGTCCGAGTGAACCGCCCCTTCCGCCGCCAAGTGGCGAGGATTTCCTGATTAATATAGAATCGGCTAACCACAGGCGTATTCCATTTTTAGTGTTTCCTGCCGTTCTTCCGCGGGCTGCTTCAAATTCCGTTATATTTGATTAGTACTTAGTGATTTATTTATACCAGTCTGGTTGTATTCTAAAAAGATACAGCCTTTTTTTGTTGAGATAATCGCCGGATATTTTATTTTCAGACCTAATCGCAGATTTTATTATTTATAAAATAATCTGTCCGGTTTATTCCTGATATAATTCAACAAATTAGTATCTTGCCGGAGAAATATTGGGCAAATATATCTCCGGAAATGACAGTTTTAAAGTTTATTAATATCCTTTTTTTTAGTATTCTGAGCCTGATGCTGTGTGGTCAGGAAACCGGAAAGGATACGTTAAAATCGGTTATGAACCATTATCGCGCTTTCCTGAAGGAAGGGCGGTTAAAGGAGGCTGGCCTTTGTCTGGAAGAGCTTTTAAATTCCGATATTCAATTAACTTTCAAGGAGAGATTAGGACTGAATAATTATCTTGGAA
>JAHEYS010000408.1 GCA_023251475.1 Prolixibacteraceae bacterium | reverse complement strand
TAAAGATCTGAACACCCTCTCGATAACGTTTAATGAGGCGACCTTTAATGAAGCGCCTTATCAGGAGATTGTCCTCAACAGGATGCGACCGCACAACCACCTGGCATATCAGGTAAATGGCGCAATGTTTATGGATCACCTGGATGACATCTTTCAGGCGATGGACCAGCCAAGCTGGGATGGGGTCAACAGCTATTTTATTTCAAAATGCGCCCATGAGGCCGGACTGAAAACGGTACTTTCAGGGTTGGGTGGCGATGAACTCTTCGGGGGATATCCTTCATTCCGGCGTATTGGGTTATTAAATAAACTTTCACACCTGCCCGGTTTTATAAAGTCTTTAGCCCGGTATGCCCCCAATGATGCCTTGTCGAGGATCACCTGGTTAAATACTAAAAGTCCCTGTAAAGATTACCTATTTTTCAGGGGAGCGTTTGTCCCCTCAACAATTGCCGGACTCACCGGTCATTCGGAGAAGGAGATTTACGAAAAGCTGACCCATTTAAGCGTCACAGATTATCCCGCCCAGCGGAATCTAAACCTGGCCGCCTGGCTCGAAGGCAATGTTTACATGGAAAACCAGCTCCTGAAAGATACCGATTACATGAGCATGTGGCATTCGCTGGAGGTCCGGGTCCCGTTTCTCGACAAGGAGCTCATGGAGCTGATGCACCGGATTGACCCGGGTGTGAAATTTAATTTTTCGCAACCCAAATACCTCCTTACCAGAGCATTTGAAGATCTGCTTCCGGATGAAATTGTTTTCCGCAAAAAGCAGGGATTTACTTTTCCCTTCGCCGCCTGGTTAAAAACCAATATCGGACATTTCATCCCCATGTTACCAGATACGGCTGTGACAAAACAACTTGTTGCAGGTTTTATGGAGGACAGGGTGCACTGGAGCCGCTTATGGGCCTTGATGGTCTGGAAAAAATTCAAATAAGTGAAATAAGATATCCCGGATCGAAAACGCTTTTCAATGATTCAAATCACCTAATATTAGACAATAATACTGTTTTGAAACCTAAAGTACTTATTTTTATCGATTGGTTCCTTCCCGGATTCAGGGCCGGAGGACCGATCCAGTCCATATCCAACCTTGTAAATCACCTTGGTTCAGAGCTGGAAATTTCGATCGTTACCTCCGACAGGGATTTGGATGAAGTGAATTCGTATCCGGATATTCTGTTGAATAAATGGATTTCCAAAGAAAATATAAGGGTATTGTATTTGGATAGTCCGCATCAAAATTTAACCAATTATAAGCGGCTATTAAGCGAACATCAGTACGACCTGGTCTATTTTAATTCGATGTTTTCTGTAAGGTTTACGCTTTTACCGTTATGGGCTGTCAGAAATACTAAAAGTAAAGTTATTTTGGCTCCAAGAGGGATGTTAGGAGAAGGGGCGCTGAATATAAAAAAAAGAAAAAAGCATTTTTTCCTGTCGCTTTTGAAACTGACAGGAATTGCAAAAAAAATTACCTGGCATGCAACTGCTGAAACGGAACGATCGGAGATTAGGAAACATTTTGGAGATAAAATTCGAGTGTTGGTTGCTCCTAATCTATCCGCAAGTAACCAATTAACAGAATGTTTAAAATTAAAGGATAAGAACAAACTCCACCTTTTTTTCCTGTCGCGTATAGCTAAAAAGAAAAATCTAAAAATTGCTTTGGATTATTTGATGAAGGTTGATCCTAAATTCAATATTGATCTAACCATTATTGGTCCTGTTGATGAAAATGATTACTGGCAGGAATGTCTTAAAATCATTGAAAAGTTACCTTCTCATATTAACGTTATCTACCATGGTGCCATTCAAAATAAAGAATTGGCAGGACATCTTGTTGAGCAACACTTTATGCTGCTGCCTACCATGCATGAAAATTTTGGACATGTAATTATGGAATCCTGGCAAAACGGTTGCCCGGTTATTATCAGCGATCAGACGCCGTGGCGGAACCTGCAGGAAAAAATGATCGGTTGGGACATCGCCCTGGATCAGCCGCAACAGTTTATCCATGCCATTGAAACGGCCGCAGCCATGGACCAGGAAGATTTCACCCGTATGAGCAAAGCTGCCACGGACTATGCACAAGCCTTCACAAGCGATCCTGCCGTGCTGGAAGCCAACCGGAAACTGTTTGAAAAATAAGAATGGTTCCGGCTATATAAATAAAGAGAGGTTTTGAAAGTTTCTGACATTTCCCTTGTTGAATACCCCATTTCCCCGGCCAGTCACAAGGACGTGGTGGTCTTTCACTTTTAACGATCAAACATCAACCCATTTGAAAACAGATCTCGCTCTATTTGACAACAGTGATTATAATCCCGGCCATCCGCTGAAGAGAATCATCTGGTATCTGGCTAATCAATTGTTTCTGAATACGATTATCCCCTTTCCTTCAGGATTTAAAACCATAATATTAAAACTATTCGGGGCAAAAATCGGGAAGATGGCGGTCATTAAACCAAAAGTCAATATCAAATACCCCTGGTTCCTTATCCTTGGCGACTATGTATGGATCGGAGAAAAGGTGTGGATTGACAACCTGGCACAGGTAACCATTGGTTCAAATGTATGTATTTCACAGGGGGCGCTACTGCTGTGCGGCAACCACAACTATAAAAAACCATCTTTTGATCTGATCACGGGCAAAATCACACTCGAAGATGGTGTTTGGATCGGGGCCCTTGCAACCGTTTGTCCGGGGGTCTGCTGTAAAAGCCATTCCATATTAACCGTTGGCTCTGTTGCCACCAAAGACATGGATTCATATTCCATTTATCAGGGTAATCCTGCTTTTAAAACAAAAAATAGAGAATTAAGTAATTGAAATAAATTAATGTCGAAATGAATTTTAATTGACATAAGGATTAACCATTTAAATGCGACATCTTATTATTCTCATTACTTATTTTCAGGAACCATCTAAACAAATCCGATAATTTTAAGTGATTTTTACCGCAAGTATTTCCATTTTGCATCAATTATTATGCAATATTAAGACCATTCCCCGGTAACAAACCCACGTTAAATCCCTCTTATTTTTTTTATCGTTATTTTATGAAAATATCAATAATAACTGCTACTTTCAACAGTGAAAATACGATTGGCTCATGTATCGAGTCGGTCAACAGTCAAACATATCATAATATTGAACATATCGTTATTGATGGCGCATCCAACGATAACACGATGGATATATTAAAGAATACGCCCGGCAGAATAACCACAGTCGTATCTGAACCGGATCAGGGGGTTTATGATGCACTAAATAAGGGTATTAAACTTGCAAAAGGTGATTTTATCGGTTTTTTACATTCTGATGATGTGCTGGCTTCACCAAAAACGATTGAGAACGTGATCCTTTATTTCAACTCTTGTGCAGCGGGAAGAAAAAGTAAGCCGGATGTTGTTTATGGTGATTTGGTTTTTGTGGATAAATGCGACGTAAATAATATCGTTCGTTACTGGAAAAGCAAGACGTTTAATTCCAATCTGCTCAAACAAGGTTGGATGCCGGCACATCCTACGATGTTTATGAAGCGTGAGGCGTACAGTAAATATGGTTTATTTAATATCAATTTAAAGTGTTCTGCCGATTATGATTATATTCTTCGGGTTTTCAATGATCAATCACTGGAAAAATGTTATATTCCCCTGACGATCACACGAATGAGGATGGGAGGGATTAGCACCGGCGGCATTAAAAATCTGATTAATAAAAGTAAAGAAGATTATTGGGTTTTGAAAAAAAATAAGATGGCTTACCCTTTATGGACCTTGTTTTTAAAGGTATTTTCAAAATTTCCGCAATTGATCTTTAAAAAAGAGTGTGTCTGATCCTGATACCTAAAATTAATAAGTTTCAATCATGCAAATCAAAAAAGCCCTTATCACCGCAGCCGGAGCTGATCAACGCAATTTAGTCACCCAGGTACTGGTAGACCGGGATGGCAGTCGTAAAACGGTACTTGAAATTCTCATTGAAGAGGTTCGACAGGCCGGGATAGAGGAGATCGGGGTGATTATTCATCCCGGCGATCTGAAGGTCTATTCTGATATTGTCAAAGGAAATCAGCAGATTCATTTTATCGAACAGGACCGGCAGCTGGGATATGGTTATGCCATTCTATGCGGGGCTTCATTCACCGGCAATGAGTATTTTTTGCACCTTGTTGGGGATCATTTGCCGGTAAACCGCACAAATATTCCCTGTGCCAGGCACCTTACCCAGATTGCCATACAAAACAACTGTTCCGTCTCTGCAGTTACCCCCACCAGAGAAAATCTGATCCCGAATTACGGCACCATCGGCGGCAAGCGGGTTCACCCCACAACCGACCTCTACATGATCGATAAGGTGATTGAAAAACCTACACCGACGATCGCAGAACAAAAATTGATTATTCCCGGACTGCGGGCCGGTCATTACCTTTGCTTTTTCGGAATGCACGTATTGTCACCCAATATTATGCAGATCCTGGAAAAAAATCTGAATGAGAGTGGTGGCAATAAAATCACTTTAACCACCGCTTTAAACGAGCTGGCGCAAAAAGAGCAATACCTGGCACTCGAAAAAAACGACTGGCGGTTTGATATGGGAACACGTTACGGATTGCTTAAGGCGCAGCTGGCGCTCGCATTAAGCGGCGACGACAGGGATCAGGTAATGGCCGAATTGCTCGAATTCTTTGTGATGAAAAATCTTAACTCACTGGGAAAATAAAAGAAAGGGAACACAGATAACACCGATGTTACGGAGGACCACAGATTTTTTAATCCGTTAGAATCTGTTTAATCTGTGTAATCAGCGTTCAATTTTGGGAACTATATTGAAAAGGAACACAGATAACACGGATTCTACAGAAGACCACAGATTTTTTAAATCCGTCAGAATCTGTTTAATCCGCGTCATCAGTGTTCAAAATAAGTTATATTTGATTAGAAAATAAAAAACCTATGCCAGGCCAACTGATTCATATTATCACCTAAAACGATCCTTTGGTTAAGAACCAGTCCATAGACGATTT
>JAHEYS010000151.1 GCA_023251475.1 Prolixibacteraceae bacterium | reverse complement strand
CGAAGAGCTGCAACATATTTGCTGTCACGCAGGCAGTTTCCGCAGTAAAAACTGCCACCGGATCCCGGAATTATCTGAACTATATTCATTGAAAACGGATTTATAGCATATTATAAGTAAATGATAAACAAATACTCCTGAATTAAGTTGAGTTTTATGATCTTCAATTTGAGGACACCTTCTCCCCTATTTTCCGAAGCAATAGACCATTCCATTTAAAGCGCAGACAATCATTAAATTCTCGATTACCGCTGGATTATGAAGGATTGAATTTCCCACTTCATATTTCCAGATCATCGCTCCGTCGGAGAGTTTTACCAGTGAAATGTCGCCACGCATATTCGCAGTCAGTACTTTATCTTTAATGATTACCGGAGATGCTTCAACACGATTACCACTGTTGAAGCTCCAGATCAGCTTTCCGCTGTTTTTATCGAAACAATAGACAAACTTATCCCGGTTACCGGTAACCACTTTATCGCCGGAGAGTGAGGCAGAAGCGACAAACGGTTGTTTCTGTTCCTTGTTTTCCCAGCTCCAGGAAATTTTCCCCTCCTTGATATCTACCCTCGAAAATTTTCCGTCATAATCGCCGATATAAGCCATCTTATCACTCACGGGACAAGAACCTGCAACATAGGTGGCCACATTTATTTTAGACTCCGCCTTGCCGCTGGGAATATCCACAACATGAAGAAAGCCGTCACAACCTCCGAAAATTGCCTTGCCGTTAAAACAGGCAGCTGCTCCGTTGATGAAATTATCAGACTCGTATTTCCAGCACATTTTACCAGATTCTGCATCGACACAATGTAAATTGTAATCGTAACTTCCTACAAGTAACCAGGTTTTAGATCCAGATTTCCAATAATTTGCAGATCCCATTATCTGGTTGTCGGTTTTATATTTCCAGATCAGGGCGCCATCCGAAAGTTGAAGTGCATAAAGATTCCCGTCAAGATTGCCCACATAAACGATATTGTTCAGGATTAATGCAGGCGCTTCGATCGAATTCTCAGTTTTGTATTTCCACATTACCTTGCCTTTAAGATCAAGACAATAAACCACACCATCTGTTGCGCCGATCACAATTTTCCCATTTGCAATTACTGCAGCCGATTTAATATTGTCGCCCAACTGAGAACTCCAAAGTAGTTTTGGTTTCTCCGGAAAGTTCACCTGTGTAACACCCAGGAGATCCTGACCACCGCGAAAACTGTTCCAACCGGCAGAAGTTTGCCCCTTCGCACCTGAAAACAGCAGTAAAACGATCGAGATTATAGTTAATATTTTCATTTTGAATCTTTTACAGATAATGCGCCTGTTGGGCAGGCTTTAGCCACCTTTTCAGCCGTTTCAGCCAGTCCGGCCTCCACCGATTCATTAAAAGGTACCCCAATCACCACATCGAATCCCCGTCCGATATATGAAAATCCAAATTTTTCCTGGTATTTGGAGGTCATCCGGACACAAATACCGCATTTGATACATTTTAAAGGTTCGTAGACGATCGAATGTGTGAAATGCTTGGTCATTAGTTTTCGTTCATTACCGGCAAAACGGCGCTGACTGGCATCATACCTGCCGGATAAATCCCGAAGTTTACAATTTTCAATATCACGGCAATCGCAGTGAAGGCACCGTCGGGCCTCCTCCATGGCTTCTTCCTTCGTTAAACCGCTGTATTTTAGGGTTTCAGAATTCACCCTGTTAAAAGGAACAGATTCTTTAAGATATTCAGAGATCTCCTCCTGAAAGAGTCTTCCAAACCGCGAATTGAATAATCGTGGTTCCCCTTTGGGCTCTTCGCCTGACAAATACTGTGCAACTGACCACGCCACCTCCTTGCCCTGACCAACGGAGCGAACTGCCAGACGGGAAGATCTCAGTGTGTTTCCTATTGCAAATACTCCCTTCAGGGAAGTGACATAGCTGTTCTGATCGGCTTCAATTCCTTTGGCAGTGGTGGTAAATCCCCAGTTTCTGATTTCATCAGCCAGGTTGCCAGTGGCAACAATAACTGCATTGTACTGACTGACAATGTCATGAAAATAAGAAGCATTTATTTCTACTCCCCCCCGGAATTCAACGCCCGTACTTAAGATGGTACCGATCTCTTGATCCAAAACGTTTAGCGGCAATATTTCAGCCTTGATTTCGGTACGGAGTAATCCGCCGGGCAGGTCATTCCTATCGTATAAAACAGTTTGATAACCATTAAGCTGTAAATAATAGGAGGCAGCTAACCCGGCTGGGCCAGCACCGATTACAGCTACTCTTTTCCCGTTAAGGGGAAGCGGATCAAAAGGATGAAGTTCATTTTCGTCGCCCACAAACCGTTTCAGCAGACAAATAGAGACCGAAGCATCAACTGTTTTTCTGTGGCAGGCCCCTTCGCATGGTGCCGGGCAGATCCGGCCCAAAACAGCAGGGAGTGCAATGTCTTTTTTGACCAGTTTCAGCGCCTCTTTAAATTTACCGGCAGCAATTAACCGGTTCATTTGAGGTATATCCATGTGCGCAGGGCAGGCTATCTGGCATGGGCCCTGGCAATCGCCAACATGTTCGCTGAGCAGGAGTTCCAATCCCGTCTGACGCGCCTCAGTAATCTCTTCATCATCAGTAATAACCGATAACCCTTCTGTTGAAATAACAGAGCATGACGGAAATAGTCTGCCATCTCTGGCATCTTTTACCAGACACAGCATACAGGAGGTAAAATGTCCAAGCTCTTCATTGTAACAGAGTGATGGAACTTTAACCCCGGCTTTTTCTGCAGCTTTCAGAACTGATACCCCCGCCTCTACCTCTATATCCTGTCCATTAATCTTAAGATGTACCATTCTTTTAAGTCAATTACATTTTCAAAACTGCGTTTCGGGATGAAAGTAATACATTCACGGCGAAAATCAATAAGATATTATGGAATAAATTATTTTGAATTACTGATTGCGATAACATACCATATTATATTGAAAATGTTTAATTTATGCTATCAATATTTCCAATACCAAAAGCGGGTAACCTAATTTATAATCAATATACCCTATAACCTTTAAAATGCAGGAAGCGCCACAGAATCAAATTCGATGGCGCTTCATTTACAAATAATCCTTACATTCTATATCTCAATATCTATTGTCTTATCTCCAATGGTGAGTGTTGCTTTATTATCGCATGTTCCATCGCCATAATTAATTTTACGCGGAAGTTCACCTTGAGGAGTTACGATTACAGTACCGCTTGAAAACCATTTGCATCCGCCTTTTTTGACCAGGGCACTTGGATAGCTGGCGGTCCATGCGACACCCTCCTTCGAGACACCTGACGCGGTGCCTTCAATACGCCAAACATCATCGGCAGTGGTTGCAGTAGCAGCACCTTCAGATTGAAGCCGTACGTATGCAGCACGATAAGTGATGAATTTTTTATCAGGAAACTCTATTTTAGCCTCCGTTAAAACATTGTATCGTGGCCAGTTATTCCCTGCATTTAGCCCTTTGGAAGTTATTCTATGGACACCGGTAATTTTATTTCCATCACTCAAAAAATCACTAAAGGTATAGGTGGCAACTGAATTTTCGACATTCATCATTCCGGAAAGGGAAATAATGATCTTTCCGCTTCTGGTAATTCCATCTTCTGCGCTTGTACAACCTGCTCCCCAATCAAGTGTGATAATGATGGGTACGGAGGTGATCGGAGAAAATGTAATTGACGGACACGTTCCCAGTGTTGCGGATTTAAGTCCTGACAATGATGCAAAGCCATCTATCAATCCGTTGTTTAATCCCTCAAAAGTGCGATCGCCTATCATAATACTCCCTTCTGCGGTACTATTGTCACCCGGTTGAGCGACTGGTGAGGTGGTGACTGAATCTTTCTGACATCCTCCGATGATCAGAAGAATCAAAATTGGCATGATAATTACAAATTTCATCTTCTGGTTCTTCATAATAAAGTGTATTAATGGGAAATCGGGTACTAATTTAACCATATTCCGCAAAATATCAAAATATTATCGCATCACAATTTGTCCTCATGACTATTTCACGACAACAGCTTCAACAGGACATACCTGGCGGCAGGCATCGCATTTGATGCATAATTCTGCATTGATGACATGTTTCTGATGGGGCAAAAATGGGATGGCATCGACCGGACAACGTTGAACGCACAGGGTACATCCGATGCAATTGTCATTAATTGAGTAATTTACAAGTGCGCTGCATTTTCCTGTCGGACAAATACCATTCAGATGAGCCTCATATTCTTCCCTGAAATATTTAAGTGTACTTAATATCGGATTGGGCGCGGACCGTCCTAACCCACAGAGACTTCCTTTTTTAGTCCATCCGGCGAGTTTTTCAAGTTTTTCAAGATCACCGGGCTTACTCTTCCCCTGAGTCAGGTTATCCAGAATATCGAGCATCCGCTTTGTCCCAACACGACAAAAGGTACATTTACCGCATGACTCCTCCTGTGTGAAGGAGAGGAAGAAGCGGGCAATGTCAACCATGCAGTCGGTGTCGTCGAGCACGATCAATCCTCCTGAACCCATCATGGCCCCAAGACTTGTAAGTGATTCATAATCAATTGGTGTATCCTGAAGGCTGGCCGGGATGCAGCCACCCGAAGGACCTCCGATCTGTACGGCCTGAAATTTTCGCCCGTTTGCGATACCTCCCCCGATTTCATCTACGATCTGCCTGATGGTCATCCCCATTGGAACTTCAATCAAACCGCCACGTGCTTCTTTCCCTGCCAGGGCAAAAACTTTCGTCCCTTTGCTTTTCGCTGTTCCAATTCGGGTAAACCGGTCAACAGTATCCCGCATGATAAAGGAGATCTGGGCAAAGGTCTCGGTATTATTGACAAGCGTTGGTAGCCCAAACAACCCTTTTTCGGCCGGGAAGGGTGGTCTTAAATGGGGAAATCCACGATTCCCTTCAATCGACTGGATGAGTGCGGTCTCTTCTCCGCAGACGAAAGCGCCGGCGCCTTCATAGATCTTTACGTTGAAATCAAATCCCGACCCCAGAATATTTTTGCCAATCAGGTTATTCTCCCTGCATATTTCGAGTGCAGCCCTGATCCGTTTAACTGCGAGTGGATACTCCGCGCGGATATAGAAGTACCCTTCGCGCGTATTGACTGCATAAGCTGCGATAATCATCCCTTCAATAACCCGGTAGGGATATGATTCGAGTAACATGCGATCCATAAATGCCCCCGGGTCTCCTTCATCGCCATTACAAATCAGGTATTTAATTTCACTCGTTTGTTTTGCAACCAGTTCCCATTTAATCCCGGTAGGAAAGCCGGCTCCTCCCCGCCCCCTTAAGCCGCTCGACTTGATTTTATCAGTCACCTGGCCCGGCGTAAATTCACTGAATACTTTTTTCAGGGCCAGAAAACCACCATGCTGCTGATACTCTTCGAGATCAAGCGGATTAATCATACCACGGTGTTCGGTAGCAATGGGAAACTGTTTTCCAAGAAAGGAGGAAACATGCTTTTCCCTGATATTTAATTCGTACCGTTCGATACCTTTCCATTTTTGATCTGTCTGAATATTCCCGACGGCATTAAAAAATCTGTTTCTCAACCTGGGAAAAAGACCGGATGGCTGAAAATGAGAGGCTACGATTTGTTGAATATCTTCCGGTTTTACTTTTGAATAGAGTGTCGCTTCCCCATTTACCGGAACAATTTCGACAAGTGGCACCTGATGGCACATTCCAACGCAACCTACACTCTTTAGCTTAACCTTCAGTCCGGTTTCGTTTATCGTACTTTCAACAGCATCCTTGATGTCGCTGCTGCCGCTTGCCACACAACACGAACCAAGTCCGATCCTTATTTCGCCCTGAATTTCGGTGCCATCTGATTTGCGGAAGCGTTTCTTGCTTTTATTATCTTTCTGGGTTTCAAAGTCTTTTATAATATCGTCAGCCTTATCGGAGGTTACATGACCATAGGTAATCTGATCGATCTGAACCACCGGGGCTAATGTGCAGCATCCAAGGCAACTTACTTTTTCGATCGTATATTTCCGGGACTGATCAGTGTGCTCTCCATCCTTTAATTTAAATGCTCTGCGCAGGGCATCATAAACCTGTGTTGCTCCCTTTACATGACATGCGGTGCCGACACATACCCTGACCATATGTTCACCAACGGGAGCAAGCCTGAACTGGGAATAAAAACTGGCAACACCAATAATTTCAGCGGGTTTTATTTTGGAGATTTCACTCACCCGCCTCAAAGCTTCCTCGGGCAAATAGTTAAATTCGCGCTGAATAGACTGAAGTATTGGAATTAAAGCCGTTTTTTCCGTCCCATTCTCTGAGACAATAATATCTATTTTATTCAGATCAATCATTTAACTGTTTTTGAACCATTTGCAAATCCATTATTTTACTTTTTTCCGATACAATAAATGAATTTTGGCGTCCGGAGGTACATCCTGCCATCTTTGAAAGCCGGAGTGGTGGTGATTTTTTCTGCGGCATTACCTTCGCCAACTTTTTTCTCCTCCTTCGAAACTTCGTAAACACTCATTTTCCCGGAAGTATCAAATGTATAAAGTTTATTATCAGCAATAACCGGAGATGAATAATAGCCAGGTCCTTCCTCTTTCGACCAGTATTTGGTCCCTGCTATGGCATCATAACAGGCAAGAACACCGTAACTTGTTGCAACAAAAAGCAATCCGTTGAAAGTAACAGGACTGGCTACCTCGGGTAAAAACTCATCGCTTTCCCAAACTTTTGTTTTTTTCATAGGATCGATGGCCACTAATTTGGCATATTCGTTGGCGGCAAAAATCAATCCGCCACCGGAGGCAGGCGATGGGCCAACCTCACCACTCATACAGTCAACTGACCAAAGCTCTTTTCCCGATTCCGGATCATAACCGGCAACCATTGGATCGGTTGAAAGCACCACCTGTAATTTTCCCTTGATTTCGGCAAGGATGGGACTTGCCCAGGAGATCTTTCCCTTTCTGACCGTTTCCCAAACGGTCACACCGGTAGTTGAATTGAGTGCCAGTAATTTTCTGCTCTTGTTGGTATCATATTGAATAAACAGTTTATCTTTCAGCATTACCAATGAGGAGGCGTGCCCATAATGGTTGTCGGGAATACCAAGGTTACGGGCCCAAACCCGTTTCCCCTCCATATCGAAGCAGATAATATCACCGTTTGCAAAGATGGCATAAACCCTGTTTCCGTCAGTGGTAAGCGAAGGGGCCGAAAAACCAGTGTCTTCAGTAACCTTCGGCGATGCTGCCGGACTATCGGGGATATTGTCAGCCAGCTGTTTCCAAAGTATTTTCCCTGAACTACGATCAAAACAGTAAACTTCGCGCGACTGGTTATCGGCTCCGGAAAGAAAAACTTTGTTTCCCCATATCACAGGTGAATTAAACCCATTTTTAGGGACAGCAGTTTTCCAGATCACATTTTTTCCTGATGTGGCATCCCAATCAACCGGAGTACCTTTGGTGAAAAAGACCCCGTTCCCGAATGGTCCCCGGAAAGAAGGGACATTTGCCTTCATTTCGTTGTTCCCTGGAAATAAGATTTTTACCGGTGCAGTTTTTATACCAGAAGTATCAGTTTTTGAAAGAACAAGGGGAACTACTTTCTTATCAGCATTAATTGAGACCAGTTGAGAATCCTGAGGAGTTACCCCTACCTTGATCAATTCAATTCTTTCCTGATTATCCACGGTTTTCACCTCAGCTAACGATTCGTTAACCGTATATTTCTTAAGATGATCGACAGAGCCATAGGAGGCAATTAAACCAAACAGAATAAGAACAGCGCCGGAAATCATGACCCACCGTTGTGTCATCATCCTGCTTGTCAGGTCATTATCTTCCTTAATCGCGGGTTCTCCGATCTTTGATTTAATTCCTGTATAAATTCGGAGTGATAGCGCAAAAACCAGGGCGCCGAATAACAGAAGGTAACCTCCCGTTTTTACCTGCCACTGACTGTTAAAATAGGCTTTACGGGCCAGGAGGTCAAAATTCCGGATCTCCTGTTTCAACTCGTCACTATCGGGTTCCTGACTAAGCCGCTTTACCAGAGAGGTGAGCGCCTTGCTCTCAAGAGGCTTATTCTTAGCCATCTGAACAAAATTCAATAGCAGCAGTAACGCCACTGTAATGGAGAATATACCCGAAACGAGGGCAATATTTAATGAAAATTTCAGTTTTTCTTCTGGTTCCATTCCAAAAATGTAATTAACAATATTATTTCTTTACCGGACAATAACTCATACATCGTCCACAGCTAAAACAGTTTGCTTTATTTGGCTGATAATCGGTTCGGGTGCGGAAGATTACCTGATTCAGCAGCATCATACCGATAACAAGTCCGATGAATCCACCTGTAATCCAACCTCCGATATCAAATTTATGGCGGATTTCATTCGCCTCTTTCACAAGAACATCCATGGATTTTCCGGAGCTTAAAAATGCCTGTACATCAAGGTTTTTCAGGTCATTCCGCACCTCAGGTCGGGCGATTAAGAGTTCGGCAAGATAAACTTTTGAATTGGCTTTCGAAATCCAGGTGTGCGCTTTTGATCCGGCAAAACCACCAATTAAAATCCAGAGCGGGATAAAAAGAGAATAAACCAGAAAACGGTTCACTCCCCATCGGTTTTGTTTTGACTGCTTCTCTTCAGTTGGAAAATCGATCGCATCAAACGGACAGGAATCGCTGCACAACCGGCATTGGATACAAGCGGCCGGGGTAATGGAGAGATGAAATTTTGAAAACCTTGACATCCAGTTAAGTAACACGCCGTAAGGACATAAAAACCGGCAATAAGGTCGGGCAACAAACATCCCCATCAATAAAAAGGCAATACCCAGTACAACCATATGAAACTCGGCGTCCATCCTGAAAATTCCAACAAAAGGGTCGTACCGGCAAATGATAAAATCGGTGCCCGTGGCGGCAAACAAAACAGCGAAAGCCAGGTAAAGATATGGAAGAAGTCCCAAAGTTTTACGAAGCCACTGGGGTAATGAGATTGGCTTAATAATCAGCAAGTCCTGAATTGCCCCTAATGGACAAGCTCCAGCACAAAACGTCCGGCCAAAATATAAGGTAAAAATGAGCGGCAGCAGAAAAAAGAGCAAAGTCGAAATTGAAATGGCATATCCCGGATCAAATATGGTGAGCGCTACATTCTGAATTGATCCAATAGCGCAAATACATCCGTCCCTGTAAAAACCGAAGTAGAGAAGCGTAAAAACAGATAACCAAAGTAATCCTTTGCGCGAACGTTTCCGGATAGCCAGCCAGCTGGCCAGCGAAAGGACAATTAATAGTACCGCAACATCGGTATATTCGAGTGCAAGCGCCCGCGGCTCAGGCGTTACAGGTGTAGGCTGGGCATATCCCGTACCAAATTCAGGTTTTGGAAATCGCTGTTTCTGCGTCATTCCCGCAAAACTGCATAACAGGAAGGCGAATATTAGCGATATTTTAATCCATTTTTTCATTTAATGCGATCTGTATATAATCTGTTTGTTTTTAATAAATCATCGGGATTAACTTTTTTGTTCTCTTTTGATAATCGAGGTACTTGTGTCCCATTTGCTCAACCATAAACCGTTCCTCCACCTTTATTCTGTTTATATATCCCAAAATAACCGGAATTATCATGAAGACTATTGATAACCAATTTGATAATGATGTTGCAACTCCGAAAAAAATAAGAATCTGACCCAGGTACCCGGGATGTCTGATATTTTTATATAATCCCTTTTCAATCAACTCATGGTTCTCTATTTTTGTCACTGTATAAGTAAAATGCTGCTTAAGTGTTAAAATTGATTTTATCCTTATTATTAATCCGCCAATTATCAATATAGCGCCAATAGTAAAAAAGGTATTCCAATGATAGATTCTCCCAAATTTTGTAATACCGATCCTGAAAGAAAAATAATAACCAATCGCAATGAAAATAAAAAGAATCCAGATACTTGCTTTATCTCCTGACTTTACGATCTCCTGCTTTCGTTTGAGTCTTTGTCTTATACTCATGAATATTTCAAAGAACCCATACAAATAAGAGAATGCTATTATTAGTATCAATTTGATATTCATCTGAATATAATTTGTTTTTATTTCATGCTCATTTAATTTAAAATTACTTTAAGCTTATGATTTGGTGAAGCTTCCTTTCACCTTGTAGGGTTCACTGCCTTTAACGCGAGAAATAGCATCAGAAGGGCACACCCTGGCGATGGAACACTCATTGCAATTCAGACAAAGCCGGTGATTAATCTGCAAATGGAGGGAACCGTTACCAAACGATGTGCATCCTTTTACACATTTTGCGCATCCAATACAAAGATCTTCATTTATAACATACTCAAAATAAGGTTCTTCAATGAATTTCCGCTGAATAGCAGCAGTCGGACAAAGCTGATTTTCTGCAGCAGTGGAACGTTTATTTGCATCCGGTTTCAGATATCCGCCACAAAGGTCACAATAACCGCAAAGTGCATATGCATGCAAACATTTTACGGCTGAAGGGGTCATGACGCAGGAGGTGGCGCACCGCCCGCACTGGGTGCATTTAAAAGGGTCGATCTGCCAGACGTATTTCTCAGTTGTGATGTGTTTTGCTGCAATTCCGGCAACAGCTCCCAAACTAATCAGTAAGGAGATTCGCGTCCCTTTCCGGATAAATTCTCTTCTGCTATTTTTAGGACTACTTTCCATCTCTTTTTTCCTTAATTGCCTGTGGAAGTTCACATTGTACAAATTTGCCACAGTTCCTGCACTGCGGTGCTACTGAACAATCTCCGGGAGCTGCAATCTTTTGATCATAAGCAAGAAAGGCGCTAAACAGTCCGATGCCTGATAAAATGATCAGCCTTCCGTGTTTGAAGAAATCTTTTCTGTTCATGGCTTGTGTTTTTTTACAAATAACCTTATCATTTTTTTATCCAGGTCGAGTGCATAAATATTGCCCTGCTGATCTGCCGCCAAATCCGGCGCATGACTGTTTTCATTGAATTTCGACGGAGCTGCAACCACATTTGAAAATTCACCGGATGGTTTATAGGTCTTAATTCGTACTACCCCCTTTTCGCTTGTGACAAAACTCCCATCGGGAAGAAATGCAAAATGGGCAGGATTGCAGCATCCGCTAAAACCATCAATTTTGATGGAGGAAGCCTGCCACCAGGTTCGAAGCTGACCTTCAACAGTATAGTTCTCCAAAGAATGTTTTCCCGGATTTACAACCCAAAGTTCTCCTTCACCATTGAAAGCCAGGTCGAAGTAAGGGCTGGGTATGATAAATCCATGAATCTGATCATTACCTGACTTCCCCTCAATGATTCCTGCCGGTTTTCCCTGAAGATTAAACTTGCGGATGATTCGCTTACCTGCATCAGCAACGAATACGATTCCAGATTTTGCAGCGATGGAAGTGATTACCGTGCTGTCAGAAAAAGAATTCCACTCAGCGATCTTCAAACCATCGTGATTTAGTACAGCCAATGATTTTCGGAAACCAACAAATATATTTTCAGCCGTGGCAAATACACTGGTGGGTTTCTGATCAAGAGCGATCTCCTTCACCAATTTTCCGGATGGTTCTATTATTTGCAATTTCTGGTCACCGACAACAAAAATCTGTCCATCAAAAATAGATAGACCGGCAGGTTCTGCAAAGCTAAGGGCGAGATCCTTGCTCTCATTGAACATAATCAACGCCGTGTCAATCTTCGAGAATGGATCCATGTTGTACTCATATGGATTGACAGAATTCTCACCGGGTTTAGACGAATTGAAATCAAACACAACAACCAGTACAATAATTAGTGCCAGAAAGATCAGAAACAGGACGATTCCCTTATTTTTCATGATGCAAAATTAAAGGTTCATATTAATACAAACCATTGTTTTAGAATCTCTTAGTAATAGATATCCGTTTGCAATTGCCAGTGGAGCCCAGGCATCAGCACCATCTTTAATAACTCTGACCTGGTCGAGTTGGACATATTTTGCAGTTCCTGGTCTGACAATTGTTAAAACACCTTCATCATCGAGGATGAAAAATTTATTGTCGGCAATAAAGTAGGGGCCTAACCCGAAGCGTGCAGTTGAACCACTTGCCCAGACGATTTTCTTGCAATCAGAGGGATTAACACACACAAACTGATTTCTCAGCGATCCTGCATCTTTGGGCAATATACCGAAAAGATGTCCTTCCCAGTAAACAGGAGTTTGCTGTTCACTTGCAAGTCCAAAACGGGGAAGGTACTCCTGCAGGACTTCAATGGTGAATTTACCACTATTTTCCTTAAGTTGCAGCATCATTGCTCCGGCGCCATAACCTGCGGCAATAAAAATTTTTCCGTCCGGCATGCAAACGGGTGAAGGGGCAACAACGGAGTGGTTCCATGCAGTAGTTTTCCAAAGCACTTTCCCAACATCCGGACCATCAGCCGCAATACCTGCCAATCCTCCGATCGCACTGTAAACGTACATTTTACGATTTCCAAATTTATATGGCATGATTGATGAATGAGACATTTTCCATTTTTCGGGATTTGGAGTCTCCCATAATATTTTCCCCGTCTCGCAGCTAATACCGATCATGAGCGCTTTCCCGCCCGTAGCAATGACTGCTACATCGTTGTCAATCATCGGACATTGTCCCGTATACCAAAAAGGGATTTCTGTCATATACTCTTTGGCCACATCCATACCCCATCTGAAATTACCAGTTGCACGATCCAGACACATTACATGACAGCGTGGTCCCATCGACAGAATATATTTCTCGGTAATCGCAGGAATTGTCCGCGACATCCCATGGTTTCGTTTTATGGTCACATGGTAACCTCTATTCCATAACTCTTTTCCATCGGTAAGTGAAATACAACGGAGCAAATCGGCTTTCTCTTTT
Organism: Prolixibacteraceae bacterium; assembly: GCA_023251475.1. Classification (GTDB taxonomy): domain Bacteria; phylum Bacteroidota; class Bacteroidia; order Bacteroidales; family Prolixibacteraceae; genus JAAFHB01. The sequence goes on along the minus strand of JAHEYS010000151.1, from coordinate 3,344 downwards.
TCATTGTAATCGAGAAGGTAAACAAGTCCTTTGTAAATTGCAGCGCCCGAATGACCCTCACCAAGTTGAATACTCCATCTGACATCAGGTCCGGCAGGCCCGAATTTCTCCCTTAGTTTAACGGGTGACTTTGAGATATTGTCAAAATCGATCCCGCGGAACCGGGGCCAGCTTTCGCTCATCTCCTGGTAAGCTGACGAAGTGGTTTGGAATATTTTACCAATTTCCACTTTCTCTGATGCTGTATCGGCCACTCCACGCTTATCTAAGCCGGGCAGACTTTCGGTGAATTTGGCCGTAGGATCCTTCATCAGCCACCATACCATCACTAGCAGGGCAACCGATGAGAGCAAATAAAGGGCTCTATTCAGCGTTTTGTTTTGAAACATGCTTAAGCTTTGATATTATAAATCTGTAAAATATTACCGTGACGAAGGAATAACTTACCATTATATATGGCGGGATGAGCCCAATACGGCCCCTCTCCGCCTTCTGCTTTAAATGTACTTATTATTTTAAATTCGCTCTTATCGGGCTGAACAAGTGCAACATTGCCCCCTTTTTCCTCATAACAGTAGAGCAAACCGTCAGCGGCAATAACCGAGCCTTTGGCATACCAGTTTTTAACCCAATTTGTTTTTCCGGTTTTCCAGTTCAGTGAAACCCAGTCTCCCCTGGAATTGGTGATCCAGTTTGTTCCGTAAATATTACCATCAATAAGCACAATACCGCCATGGTGAGTATCCATTGTGTCGTTTTTCCACTTCAGATTTACTGAACGGCCATCTTCTGAAAGGTTGAACAGCATTGCAGGATGATCATAACCACTGGTAATTAAAATTTCACCATCATGATAGATGGGCATATTGGTGTTTACCCCCTTACCCATCGGACCTGTTTCGAATGGTAAAAGATTGAAATTCCAGATTATCTCACCATTAAGGGAATTGATTCCAAAAAAATCGTTGCAAGTCTGGGCAAGAATAATCTTCAGTCCATCTCTTTCAATCAGCAGTGAGGAGGCGTAAGCACGTGTACCGCCGAGACTTTTTGTCTTCCAAAGCAGCTTTCCCGAAATTTTGTCATAAGCGACAACAGATGATTCGTCTCCACCTGTCACATACGTAGCGGCCTGATCGGTTAAAAGGACAGATTCTGCAATGCCCCACATATGATACTTTCCGTGAAATTGATTTTGAGCATCCTGTGACCAGATCATCTTTCCGTCAGCTGCATTCAGACAACACACAACACCAGTACCGCCGACAAGATAAATTTTATCATTTTGAATTGTAGGGGTTGATCGGGTATCGGGATACGAATTTGGCCAGGCATGTGCATAAACCTGGCTCCAGAGTAATGTGCCCTTCATATCATACGCCGAAATCATATCCAGCGTATCTTGTTTGATCCCAGTTATATATATTACATCTTTATACACGACCGGCTGTGAATATCCTTTCCCGATCCCTGTAATCTGAAATTCAAGTTTTGGACCCGCTTCAGGCCATTTTTTAAGCAGCCCTTTTTCAGGAAAGATGCCGTCACGCGAAGGGCCCCGAAACTGGGCGGTCTCCTGACCAAATGCAACAAACACAAGAAGAAGTAAGCTAAATCCAAATAATATCCTCATCATTAATATATTATGCCTTAATATTGTAAACCATTAAAACATCCCCGTGGCGTAAATAGAGTTTTCCATCACTGATAAACAGGTGCGCCCAGTGTGGACCAGTCCCGTTAGACACTTTAAATGAACTGATTACATCCCATTTCTCAGGACTTGGTTTTATTAAACCGACAGTCCCGGTCTTCTCTTCGTAAACATAGAAAAGGTCATCAGCCCCGATCAGCGAACCTTTGTTAATCCAGTCGGTGACGTAACGAATTTCGCCTGTCTCCCAATTCATACAAACCCATTTCCCTTTCCCATTACCTATCCAGTTTGAACCATAAATAAAATCACCGGCAACTAAAACACCATGATGATGATTGTCAAGGGTATGATCCATCCATTTTTCAGAGACGGCAGTTCCGGTGGAATCCATTTTTAGCATTACCGCAGGGTAATCGTAACCCATGGAGAGGAAAATTTCATCTTTCTTAAAGATCGGTGTATTTGTCCAGATGAGTCCTTTATCCCTGTCTTCAACCAATTCCTTCTTAAAATACTGGTAACTCCAGGCTGTCGTTCCATTTTCGGGGTGAAGCGCGATCAGGTGAGTGGCGGTAACTGCAAGAATATACCTGAATTTTTTATACTCATAAATTGTTGGTGAAGCGTAGGCCCTCTGGCCGCCAATACTTTCACTTTTCCATGCCAGTTTTCCCGTCATTTTGTCAAAAGCAACTACCGATGTTTCCCTTCCTCCGGGAGTACAAATCACCTTATCATCAACAATCAACGGAGATTCAGAAACACCCCAGTTGTGCCATTCGGCTTTGAAATCCTTATCCACATCAACCGCCCATCGCTCCTTTCCGTTGCTGGTGTCAATGCAAACCAGCCGTCCCGTCCCGCTTACCACATAGATTCGGTCACCCTCAATTGTTGGCGTAGACCTGGTATCGGGAAAAGACTTTGACCAGGAGCGCCCGTAGGAAACCTGCCATTTTATTTTACCGGCGGGATCGATTGCGGAAAGATAGTCAAGGGTATCCATCATCCCGGTAACGTAAATTATTTGATTGGCAACTACCGGGGAAGAGTATCCTTTTCCTATTTTTTCGACTTTCAGAATCATTTGCGGACCTTCAGCAGGCCAGGATTTCAATAGTCCTGACTCATTAAAATAACCATCACGTTTGGGGCCTCTCCACTGAACAACCTGACTGAATGCAGAAAAAGTCAAAAGCAAAACTGTCGAAAACAAAAGAATCTTCTTCATAAATAACGTATTATTAACATTTAAAAACGAGAGAAACTGGTTTGATCTCCATTTCTCCCGTCTGTGAATTACTTAAAGCCCTGGCATTTTTCAATGCTATTATTTAATTTTATAGGCAATCAGAGATTTACCGTGTCTGACAAAAAGCCGGCCACTGTTGATCACCAGGTGGGCCCAGTGCTGGCCGCTACCTAACTCAACCTTCGCTTTGGAGGCAATGTTAAAACCCTGCGGATTTGCGGGAACTATTGCGAGTTCCCCTTTTTCGCTATAGCAGTATAACATCCCGTCGGCAAAGATTACATTCCCTTTTGCTATTGCCTGAGAAGCATATTTTTGTTCGCCGGTTTTCCAGTCGGTGCATTGCCAGTCTCTTGTGGTATCACCTGACCCATAAATATATCCATCAACCACTACCGCCCCGCCAATACGACTGTCCAGTTTTTTGCTAAACCA
>JAHEYS010000407.1 GCA_023251475.1 Prolixibacteraceae bacterium | reverse complement strand
CGACCCTGGGTAATTGAACTTAAGGAGGTGGAATATTTATCCATCTCTTTGAGCGGTACCTTTGCAAGGATTTTCTCGAACCCTTTTTCAGAACTCATCCCCATAATCAGTGCGCGGCGTCCCTGCAGGTCGCTCATCACATCGCCCAGCCTGTCGGACGGGACCAACACTTCCACATCATAGATTGGCTCCAGAATTTTTGGTCCCGCATTTTTGAATGCCGCGCTGAATGCGTTTCGTCCGGCGAGCCGGAATGAAATTTCATTTGAATCGACCGGGTGCATCTTCCCGTCATAAATACAAACCCTGATATCGCGGGCATACGATCCGGTAAGCGGTCCCTCTTCCATCTTCTCCATAATCCCTTTCAGAATAGCAGGATGGAAACGTGCATCTATTGAACCGCCAACAATGCAGTTGCAGAATACCAGTTTTCCGCCCCAGGGAAGGTCGGTCACATCGGTTCCCCGCAAGCTGATTTTCATCTCCTTGCCATCAATTTTGTACATGTCGGGAACAGGCATCCCCTCTTCGAATGGTTCAATAACCATATGAACCTCTCCAAACTGCCCCGATCCACCACTCTGTTTCCGGTGACGGTAGTCCCCCGGTGCTATTTTGGTAATTGTTTCGCGGTAAGGAATTTTTGGTTTCAGAAATTGAATATCAATCTTATAAACATTATCGAAATACCATTTCAACGTATTGATATGGTATTCCCCCTGCCCATGAAGGAGGATTTGCTTCAACTCTTTCGAATACTCTATAATATAGGTAGGATCTTCTTCTGCCAGCTTATGCAGATATTCTCCCATTTTCTCTTCGTCTGCCTCATTAACCGCCTTTATAGCTGTTGTATAGCGAGGGGCAGGATATTTTAGCGGAGGGAAATTAATCTCTGCATCCTTTTCGCAGAGGGTATGGTTATGTTTTACATCTTTCAGTTTTACGGTAGCGCCAATGTCTCCGGCTTGCATTTCAGACACTTTGACCCTGGATTTGCCTGCAACGGCATAAATCTGAGAGATTCGCTCTTTCGAATTTTTGGTGGTATTGACAAGGTCCATCCCCTCTTTTAAACAACCTGAAATCACTTTAAAATAAGTAACCTCGCCAACATGTTGTTCGATGGAGGTCTTGAAGACAAAAATAGAGGTAGGTCCATGAATGTCCATTTTAACAAATTTCCCGTCGACCGTTTCAACTGGGGCGAGTTCACCCGGATTTGGGGCAACATTGCATATAAACTCCATCAACCGGCGGATACCCATGTCGCGGGCTGCACAAGTACAGAAAACAGGGTAAAGACTTCTGCTTAACATCCCAAGTTTAAGTCCCTTACGCATTTCGTCTTCGTTAAGGTTCCCCTGCTCGAAAAAGAGTTCCATTAACTCTTCGTCGTTTTCTGCAGCCATTTCAACCAGTTGGTTGTGAACATCTTCTGCCCGTTCTATTTCAGATGCGGGAATATCAAGTACTTCAGGTGCTCCTCCGTTTGGACCCCATTGGAGCATTTTCATTTTCAGTACATCGATTACTTTATTGTAACTCAGGCCAGGATTTAAGGGATATTGTACGATTGCCAGTTTGTTGCCAAAGGTAGTTTTGGCCATCTCAATGGTGTTATCCCAGTTACTGTTCTCGTGATCTAGATGGTTGATTACGAAAATAAGGGGTTTGTGGAATTTCTCGGCATTCCGGTTTGCGATCTCGGTCCCTACTTCAACTCCGTTAACCGCATTAAAAACCAACAGCCCTGTTGCTGCTACACTTAGGGCGGGGATAACGCCTCCCACAAAGTCGTCCATCCCGGGGGTGTCGATGATGTTAATCTTGCAGCCATCGAATTCGGTGTAAAGCACTGTTGGGTGCACCGAATTGCCATACTCCTGTTCAACAAGATTGTAGTCAGATGCAGTCGTTTTGCTTTTTACATCGCCTCTGCGACTGATTACACCACCCTCGAAGAGCATCGTCTCAACAAGGGTGGTTTTCCCGGCGCCGGAATTACCAATTACAGTAATGTTCCGGATCTCTTTAGTTTGATATACTTTCATGTGATAAAATTTAGATAAAAACTCAATAAATTATTTCGTTCAAAGATCAATTTCATTCATCAACACTGGAGACGGTGAAACCCATCAATAGGATTTCAAACCTGATATATTAACCAAACAATTATTAATCAGCCATACACTCCTGAAGTCTTCGGGAAAACTCCGTGCCAGGAAGTGGATACAAATTTGTCGTTAAGGATTAAAAGATTCTATGTGGCCGTTAAAAAACCTTGCCGGGAGGTTCCCGCCTTAACAGGGATGATTAATTTTCATGTGCATCAAAAATAGGAAAATTTTAAAAGTTTACAACAAACATGTTTTTAAATAGGAAAATTTTATTTTATCCCGTATCAACAACGATTTGCATTAACCTGTGGTGGTTGGGCGAACGGTGATTGGCCGGGGGATCACCTGCGCATTCGCCGATATTATGGTAGGTGTAACTTAAAGTTTTAAATAAAAATGGTTTTTTTTCACCCGGATGATTGTTTTATAGTGAAAATGTGTACTTTTGCAGTCCATTTTGGGGAAGATTTGTCCGGCAAGTAAGTAGTTGTTGTGTTGATCTTTTGTTTAAATGGTATGAAATTGAGTTCATTTTTCGTGTGTATTATTATAATTCAAAAATTTAAAAACGTTTATGCCTACTATTCAACAGTTAGTACGTAAGGGAAGGACGAGTATCGAGGATAAGAGTAAATCTCCGGCGCTCAATTCTTGCCCGCAACGAAGGGGCGTATGTGTTCGTGTTTACACCACGACGCCTAAAAAGCCAAACTCGGCAATGAGAAAAGTCGCCAGGGTTAGGTTAACCAATCAGAAAGAGGTGAATGCCTATATTCCGGGTGAAGGGCACAATCTTCAGGAGCACAGTATTGTACTTGTTCGTGGAGGACGTGTGAAAGATTTACCGGGAGTACGTTACCACCTTATTCGTGGAGCACTGGATACCGCAGGAGTGGAAGGGCGCAAACAACGCCGTTCGAAATATGGTACCAAAAGGCCAAAACCAGGACAGGTTGCAGCAGCTACAAAAAAGAAAAAGTAATTAAAAATTAGTTATTTGTTTGGAGGTTTGGTTGAGTAAGGGTCTGCCCAGAGCAGGCTATTTAAACTGAAGACTGAACATACAGCCGATTCGAATAACACAAACAATGTGTAACTAAGATGAGAAAAACAAAACCAAAGAAAAGGATCATCTTGCCTGATCCAAAGTTTAAGGATGTACTGGTGACAAGATTTGTCAACAGTCTGATGATTGACGGCAAGAAATCTATCGCTTTCAAGATTTTTTACGATGCGCTTGATATCGTAGAAAAGAAGATGAAAGATAGTGAAGTTTCCCCGCTTGAGATATGGAAGAAAGGTTTACTCAACATTACCCCCGCCGTTGAGGTGAAGAGCCGCCGCGTAGGTGGCGCCAACTTTCAGGTTCCCATGGAAATCCGTCCGGAACGTAAAGTGGCTATTTCCATGCACAACTTAATCCAGTTTGCAACCAAACGTTCAGGCCACTCAATGGCTGAAAAGCTTGCAGCTGAGACTGTTGCTGCTTACAACGAAGAGGGTGGAGCATTCAAAAAGAAAGAAGATACACACAGAATGGCAGAGGCAAACCGTGCGTTTGCCCATTTCCGGTTTTAATTGAAATAAAAAGAAGACATCAGGATCAAATAAATATAATGGCTAAAAGGGATCTTACAAATACCAGGAACATTGGTATCATGGCACACATCGACGCCGGGAAAACAACTACCTCAGAGAGGATTTTGTTTTATACCGGTAAGGTTCACCGTATCGGTGAAGTTCACGATGGCGCCGCAACCATGGACTGGATGGCACAAGAACAGGAGCGCGGTATCACGATTACTTCTGCTGCTACATTTACAGAGTGGACTTATAATGATATTGTTCATCAAATCAATATTATTGACACTCCCGGACACGTTGACTTCACTGTTGAGGTTGAACGTTCATTAAGAGTGCTTGATGGCGCCGTGGCTACATTTTGCGCCGTTGGTGGTGTAGAAGCACAGTCTGAAACCGTTTGGCGGCAGGCTGAAAAATATGGGGTACCAAAAATCGCCTTTATTAATAAAATGGACCGTGCAGGCGCTGATTTCTTCCGCGTTTACAGTGACATCAAAGAAAAGCTTGGTGCAAATCCGGTTCCAATCCAGCTGCCAATCGGCGCTGAAGAAAATTTCAAAGGGATCATCGACCTGATCCGTATGAAAGCGCTCTATTGGCACAATGAGGCAATGGGAGCTGAATACGATATTGAGGAGATTCCTGCTGATTTGTACGAATTGGCCAAGGAATGGCGTGATAAAATGGTTGAATCCGTAGCTGAACAGGATGAAGTTCTCATGGAAAAATTCTTTGAGGATTCAGACAGTATCACCATTGATGAGCTTATCTCGGTGATTCGTAAGGCAACACTCTCCGGAGTTATCATTCCGATGTTGTGCGGATCTGCTTTTAAAAATAAAGGGGTTCAGACATTGCTTGATGCAGTCTGTGCATACCTTCCCAATCCTTTGGACATTGGTTCAATTGAAGGAAAAGATCCCGATACTGATCAGATGATCGAACGGAAGCCTTCCATCGATCAGCCACTGGCTGCACTGGCTTTTAAAATAGCAACTGATCCATTCGTCGGTCGGCTCTGTTTTATCCGTGTTTACTCGGGTAAGATTGATGCAGGTTCCTATGTTTTGAATATGCGTACCGGCAAAAAGGAGCGGATTTCACGTTTGTTCCAGATGCATGCAAATAAACAACAACCACGTGATATTATCGAAGCCGGTGATATCTGTGCAGCTGTTGGATTTAAAGATATCCGTACGGGAGATACTCTTTGTAGTCTCGACCATCCGATCATTCTTGAATCGATGACATTCCCTGAACCTGTTATCGGTATAGCGATTGAGCCAAAAACTCAGAACGATATCGATAAATTATCGAACGGGCTGCAGAAACTGGCTGAAG
>JAHEYS010000406.1 GCA_023251475.1 Prolixibacteraceae bacterium | reverse complement strand
AGGGATCAAACACCGCAATTTCATCCGGGGTATCTGCGGCTTTAAAAACATACCAGACCGGCTTGGCGCCACCCGGATCTGTTTCATCATCCGGGAAACGGCGAAGGCCGATTCTTAATCCACCTTCACCCCTGGAATCAAACCAGTTATGCCACTGAAATCCATCGATCCCATCGAGATTTTTCATCTTCTTCCAGGTATAGGCGAATCCGGCAGCCTGTTCTTTTAAATCCTGCTCAGAATAGGTTCTGGAATTGGTCCCATTCTCGGAAAGCCATAGCGTGCGTTTAATTTTCCCTTTGTAAAGAACTTCAGGTAATTTGATCCAGGCATTCAATACTTCAAGGTTAGCAAACGTGATTAATGGTGTATGAAAGGTGAAATCCACCTGTTTGTCGAGCCAGGTTTTTGGTTCCATTAAGGATTGCGGATAGGGATGATGGGCCATGGCCCACTGGAAATCACCTTCGGTTTTAGAGTACTGAATCAGCATTTCCATCAGATCTTTTGAGGGATAAAATCTTGGATGAGAGGTCCATGCCCAGTAATGGGTGAGCGTAACAAAAACTTCACTGTTCGGGTTATACGTTCTCGCAATGGCGTAACATAAACGCATCGATTTGATGTAGGTATCCATGAAAATAAGGGCTGTTTTTTCACCCATATTGGTCCATTCCCATCCGGCATCCACCTCATTGTGCATAATCCAGTGGTTACAGCGTCCATATTTTTTGTCTGCCCGGCTATAACGGCTGGCCAGAAAGTCGAGCGCAGCTGCATAACATTCAACACTTGCGGGGTTTGTCATATTGGGCATGCTGTATATGCCCGCAGGATCCATATCAGGATGTTGCAACAATCTTCCGATCTCAGGATCAGGACACGACTCCGCCTTGTCGACCAGCAAGATAGCCGCAGTAACAATTCCTTTCCTGGCTGTTGTACGAAAAGTTGAATCGAACATGGCGACCTCCTTTTCCCTGAAATACCACGATTTCCCGTTGTAAACATGTTCTATCCTTCCGGACGCCGGTTTTGTGTACATAAATTTGGAAAACCAGATATTTACGGTTGCACTCGTGGCATCCAGCTCATCCAGATCCTCCTGATGGCTCCGGTTGGTGCTGAAACCGCCAATCCCTTTACGACCTTTTGCAACCTCTTTGGGGTAGCTATACCTGGCTTTGATCATGTCCGGATAACGGGCATGGGAGAGCAACTGATATCCCTTTGCTGTTTTCGCGGCCAGAACCCATTTCGATAAAACACGGTCATAATTAATCCCGTTACGGCTGACAAAACGGTCTAACTCCTCTTCAAACTTTTTGGATTTGACCGGGATAGCTGTTTCGAAAGTGGTTTCTTCGGTCACATCCTGGTAAGGCGCTACTTCGCAGAGATAAACCTCACCGGAGGCTGAAATTTTTCCTTCCACCGATATTTTTGATTCCTCCACTTCCACTTTGGTAATTTGGGAAGTGTAATTTTTGGCAAGATATTCTTTTAAACGGGCTTCCATTTCTGCCTCCCTTGTCACTTTTGCAGCACGATTGGCTGCCAGCTCCTTTTCCCTTACACTCATTGGACGAAGTACCAAATTCCGAATCTGTATATTCACGTTGGGGCGGCTTCCAAAATCGAGCCGGAGAAAATCACCTGCTTTTCCCCACTGCTTCATCTCTTTACTTAAATCGATAGTGTAACCCACCCATCCCTCGGAGAGGCCAATCCTGCGGACGAGTTTTGAATTTTCCTGACTGATCACCGGGCCAAAGTATATCTGCAAATGATCCAAACCCTTGGGACAGAAATATTCAAATGCAAGGATTTTCGCATCACTTCGCAGGGTGTTTTTTAATGGAATAGTGTTAATCCACGGATCTTTACCCGTAGTTTCGAGCTGCCAGGCGCCATTGGTTTGGCGTTCGGCTTTTATCTGGCTGATATTTGCCGGATCTAAATCCAGCGCAGTAGTTCCGGATTGTGTAAAGCCGGCAAGTGACAAAACCATAAAAACAGAAAGTAACATGGACTTAAAACCCCGGAACACACTCTTTAATTTATTCATTTTTAATTCTTTAATTGATTGCTAAGTTCTAAAATTCAAATTTCTGATATTGTTATGATATTGTTATGACATCATAACGATATCACTATGATTCAATTTTTGTTTGATCTCCCCTTTGGTCCGTCATAATCGTATCTGAACCAATAAGTTAACCAGATATTTCCTTGTGTATATTTCATCATCAGTTTGGGTTTATTTATTTAGTTATGCCTGAAAATAATCATCACTGACCCGAACGATTCCAGCCGGATATTTAGGCTGGTTTTACCCCTCCCGCTTATTCCGGTTGCCGGCTGAATATTACCGTTGATCGGATTCCAGGTTTCAAGCGCTCCTGCTGCCCTGAAGGAGACCTCTCTTTCCACTGGCTGACCGCTCAGATTAATCAAATAATAAATATCGGTATGATCATCGGCCCGGTGGTTATAAAACAATTCGCGGCATGGCTTGTCCAAAATCAGGTCAGGCGCCATCAATCCGCCCACGACTTCCTGAATACCGGGAATCTGAGTCACCATCTTCACATTTCCTGAATGGATAAGCCTGTCTGAAATGCGAAGGACATTTTTTGTTTCCTGCTCATTCATCCCCAACTGAGGCAGGTGGCCAAGTACAACAAGATACCCTCCATCCGAAACGAAACGGGCAATTTTCTGATACGTCGGTAGCGGAATGATCCTTGTTTCTGGCAATACCAGACAACTGAAAGCTTCGCCCTGAAGCAGAATTTTTCCATCCTTTACCGATGATTCCAGGAGAGCCTGGTCATCGAGGTAATCAAAGTCGAGCTGGTTGGCCAGCAGCTCACGCGATACCTCTCCGAATGCTGCATCTACACGTTGGGCATTGGGCAATTCAGGGCGATAAGGTATGATATGGGTTGTCAGGTAGAGTCCATGATTTTTAGTAACCGGTGTAGATATTGATTCAGTTCTCATCGGTTCGGGTGGTTCCCAGGTGGTCTTTTTGGTTGGCGTTACACTGCCCCACATGGTCTGGACAGGATAATAGACCCCTATATCCGCCTTATGTTTACCCTGGGTCAGCAGCAGGCCCAGCCGGCCAATATAGTCGTTGAAGATTTTCCTCTCAGTATCGCTGAATTCATTGTAGCCATAATAGGAGGTCACCCGGGTGAGACCCAACGCATATTCATAACCTACTGTGGCCAGGCGCATGGCGAATGATACCGGAATTTTCGCCGCTTTTTGCTGATGTGCTGAGGTTTCACTCATGTTTTCCACTTTTCCGCACATATGAGTTACCGAGCTTACAAACTTGGGAACTGCAATCTGGGTTGAGTGGGCCAGGGCGATTGGATCGGAGGTAAGCATATCCAGGCCAGGCAGATCCATCCGTCTTAGGTCGCGGTATAAATTACCTTCGTAAACGGTGTGCCAGTACAGACTCTCTTCCAGCAATCCATGACCCGAAGCAAAGGGGCCGTTTGACCGGCACCAGGTCTGAATCTGCCCATAATAGTTTTCCTCAATTAGCTCAGCCACAAAACTCCAGTAATCCAACCGTTTATAGACTGTTTCTGCTCCACCGTCTTCAAAAAGAAAGGGGAGTATACGAACAACATCATAGCCATATTTTGCCTTAAATCCGGACCTGAATGTCCGGCTCCAGGGGATGGCAGGAAGCACAGTTTTATCATCCTTCAGATAGGAAGTCATCAGTGATGGCTCATCCGTAAATATGGCATGAATATAACCGGACATCTCAGCCGGCGCCCATTTTTTACAGGCTTCGTGGGTGATCGTGATAAACCGGGCAATAGCCTCCCTGTCAATAATATTGACATACCTGTTGGTGTCAGAAACATTGGTTTGAATATGCGTTCCTTCAAACATTTTTTTGATATGAAATGAAAGCAGACCCCATTCACCCTGATCAGGCGCGGACCAGGTGATTTCATTTACCGCTTTTTTCTTCAGGCTGGTCAGATCAACCATCTTTGAAAAATCGTACAACCCATTCTTTACCGGGGCCGCGCAAACGAAGATTGGTTCTTCCGTGAATCTCGCTCCCGAAGGCATTTTGTGCAAAATAGTACCTTTCCCTTCAGAGCGGGAACAGAGTACCCCGATAGTCTCAAATTCCGGATGGTCCCGGAGGGTCAATCCGCCCGCCTTTCCACTGGGATATCCTTTTTCGTCGTACATCCAGTAATCCAGACCCAGTTCACGGCAATACTTCAGGTTTTCCTGAAAAGTTTTCCACTCACCCTCATCCTGAAGGTAATTATTGAAACTCACATTGGATACAACACCTCCGTAGCCGTATTTTTTCAGACTATCAAGTGTACCGTCAGGTTTAAGATTATGACTCATTTGCAACATACGGTACTGAACAGGAGGATTTGCAAAAGTGTGTTTGAGCGAAGTCAGGTCAATGGCCCCATCAACTTTAATTGTCAATCTTTGTCCATAACCATTTTGGAAGGGCCATTGAATTAAAATTATTGTAAAAACCAAGACAATTAATCTTTTCATACACACTAATTTATAACTGGTCAGTTTACTTTTCCAATCAAAATGCCACTTTTATTCCAGGTATCAATCCGGAAATGGTATTTTACATCTTTCATCAAAACATGCAAAGTCAAAGTTGTCTTACAGGGATCGTTGATCTGGATAAAATTATTTAATACTTCAGGGGAAGTCCCAAAATTTATGATATATCCCTCAGCATTTTCAGCATTTTCCCATTTAATTTTGCCGTTGCGCGAATCCTCAGGATCGCGGATAAATTTAAAATTCTGTACCGGGGCAGGAACTTTTCCTGTCACGGTTCCAAATACCCGCAAATCGCGAACCGCAAATTTTCCTTCAGCAGCCATATGAATATTTTCAAGTTTAAGGTATTTGCAGGAGAGCGGTTCTGCAAGCGCTATTAACTGATGCGGGTGGGCTATTTTATCTGAATCACTGATCTTTATCACCTTCCAGCTGACTGAATCCGCCGATCCGGAAAGCTTCCAGTGAAAA
>JAHEYS010000150.1 GCA_023251475.1 Prolixibacteraceae bacterium | reverse complement strand
TCTCGGTCAGCAGGCTGGCGCCCCACCGGATGAATTCGCAGACCTTGGTCAAAACTGGGGATTTCCGACCTATAACTGGGAAAAAATGGCGGAGGACAAATTTTCGTGGTGGGAAAAGCGACTCAGACAGATGGCCCGCTATTTCGATGCTGCCCGTATCGATCATATCCTGGGATTTTTCCGCATATGGGAGATTCCCGTTACCCAGATTCAGGGGATCATGGGCCATTTCAGACCTTCGCTCCCATTTAGCAGGGACGAAATCATCGACAGTGGAATTATTTTTAATGAGGAGCGATTTACCAAACCTTACATCCGCGACTATTTTTTGTGGGAGTTGTTCGGAGAGGAAACCAAAGAGGTAAAGGCCGATTTTCTTCTGGAATACGAGCCTGGAAAATACAATTTAAAGCCGGAATATGATACCCAGCGGAAAGTCTGGGAGTATTTCGAGGAGAATAAAATGGGGGAGGAGCTGACCGGAAAGGAAACACGTGTTCGTGATGGACTTTGTTCACTGATTGCCGAGGTGCTGTTTTTACGCGATCCTTACCACCCTACCCTTTTTCATCCGCGTGTGGCTTTTCAAAATACTAATTCCTACTTAAATCTAAAAGCTGAAATACGTTATGCCCTTGATGAACTTTACATTGAATTTTTCTATCACAGGCATGAGGAATTCTGGAAAAAACAGGCACTTTGGCTCCTGCCAGCCATTATGAACAAAAGTGACATGCTGATTTGTGGTGAGGATCTGGGAATGGTTCCCGACTGTCTCACGGGGGTGCTGCGAAATCTGGGTATATTAAGTTTAGAGATTCAGCGGATGCCCAAGGACCCGAATGTCGAATTTGCCCATCCTGCCGATGCACCCTATTTATCTGTTTGCTCCACCTCAACCCACGATATGTCCACTTTACGGGGTTGGTGGGAGGAGGACCCTGTTCACAGTGAGCGGTTTTTCAGGCTGGTGATGGGTCAAAAAGGGGAATTTTCCGGTTTTATGGAGCCCTGGATAGCCCGCGATATTTTAAACATGCACCTCTACTCGCCTGCGATGTGGGCGATATTCCCAATTCAGGATCTGCTGGCAATGGATGGCAGGCTAAGATGGGACAATACCGACGGGGAGAGGATCAATGTCCCGGCTATTGCCCAGCACTATTGGCGATACAGAATGCACCTTAAACTGGAAGAGTTAATTGACGAGAAGAAGTTGGTTACCGAATTACGGTCAATGATCTATGCCGCAGGCAGAGGCTCAGATTACTCATAACTGCTGTTCACCGGTATTTTGCCGCCACTCACCGATTTACCATGGTTATTGTTCACCGGCCGGATTAGTTTTGTGTGAGTTTAGAATCATTTTTGGTTAATTAATTTAAAAACAAACACAATGTACAAGTACGACGAAACACCGGAGAAAAATGGCTCATTAAAGTGGCGGCAGAAAAACAGGGGTGGAGATTCGAGAATACTCCTTGGAATAATATTGGTTGCAGTTGGTGGCACCCTGATCGCCCGAAATTACGGCTGGCTTGACTATGAATTTTCGAGGTACCTGATTAGCTGGCAGATGTTGCTTATTGTGATTGGATTGTTCAACCTTGCCAGGAGAGCCTATACCCCGGCAATTGTTTTGATTTCAATCGGACTTTTTTTTCTGATCGATTTTCCCGATGGGTTCAGGGAGAATTTCTGGCCCGCATTAATTGTTCTGGTTGGCATCTCTTTTATTCTGCAATGGAGAAGACCCCGTGACCGGAATAATGTCCATAACCTGGGAAACAGCACCAGTAAATCAACCGACGTCATCGATGAGACTGCAATTTTTGGTGGCAGAAATATCTCTGTGGTAACCGATACTTTTCAGGGGGGTAAAATTACTTCAATATTTGGGGGATCTAAAATTAACCTTCGCTATGCCAAACCGGTTGAGGGATGTACCATCGATGTGGCAACTATGTTTGGCGGAACCAAGATCATCGTCCCTGAGGATTGGAATGTTAAAATAGACGTAGTTTCAATCTTTGGCGGTTTTGAAGACAAGCGTGGCTATTCGGTTATTTCGAGAACCGGAACAGGAAAAATTGTTGTGATCAAAGGGACCTGCATCTTCGGTGGGGGAGAAATAACGACGCTTCCATAGCAGATAATTCAGCGCGTGCCGGGAAAAATAAGGGAGATGGGAAAGCAAATAAATGCAAAATTCAAAATGATGAATTCAAACTGCAAAGTAAGAATTAATCTACCTACGGCTAAGACAGTAAGTCACACAAATACAATAAGTTAAACTAATTTCAATTTTACATTCTTTCATTTTTCATTTAATAAGTGGACCATCCCGTAACCTCAAATAAAATCTCAGGTTTGATTTACTGGTTATTTCCGGTAACAATAACCCTGACGCAGGCAGTATATAATAGCTACTATCATCTGCTGACTTTGCCTGTTGCATTGCTCGATGGGG
Source organism: Prolixibacteraceae bacterium (assembly GCA_023251475.1). Classification (GTDB taxonomy): domain Bacteria; phylum Bacteroidota; class Bacteroidia; order Bacteroidales; family Prolixibacteraceae; genus JAAFHB01. The sequence continues at coordinate 13,941 of JAHEYS010000150.1, read as the reverse complement.
TGATATTTGGGGCAGTACTCGGACTCTTAGGGATTGCAGTCTGGTATGTGGTCAGGTACAATGATCCTGAAAACAGTGCTCCGGTTCAGATGTTGGCAAGTCATATGGCTGCCTCAATGGTTTTTACAGCTTTTTGGATTATCTCATCAGGAATTCTGGCCAGTAGCCTCATTAATGATAATTTATATAGTAATTATTTAAACACCCAATTTACCGTCAGGATTTTAGGGGGTCTTTTATTTTATGCAATGCTGGTAAGTGTTTATTATATTTACGTTTACAGTCAGCATTACCGGGAGAAACAGCATAAGGAGGCAGAATGGCACCATCAGCTCCGCAAAGCACAACTCAACGCACTGAAATCGCAGATAAATCCACATTTTCTTTTTAACAGCTTGAATTCAATCGCCTCCCTGACCCTCACCGATCCCGAAAAAGCCCACGGAATGGTGATCGCATTATCCGATTTCATGCGTTATTCCCTTCGGAATCACCAGGACGATCTGGTGCCACTGGAGGTAGAATTAAAAAATATCGGATTGTATTTACAGATTGAAAAAATCAGATTCGGCAATAACCTGGTCTACCGGTTTGATATTGACGAGCAGTGTCGTAATCATCTGTTGCCAAATTTGATCTTACAACCCATCTTCGAAAATGCGATAAAATATGGCGTATATGAGACATCGAAACTTGTTGAAATTTTGCTGGAAGCCCGGAAGGTTGCTGACAGTATGGAAATCAGGGTAACCAACGATTTTGATCCGGAATCGGTTCCACTAAAAGGGGAGGGGGTCGGGCTGACAAATATTAATGACCGGCTTCGGCTGTTGTATGGCAGTTCAAGGCTTTTAACCGCGGAGCTGGGGGAATCGCAATTTAAAGTGACCATGATAATTCCGGATATGATTCAAAAATGAGCGATAAAATTGACATGGTTGAGAAATCATAAACCGAAATGAAAATATCATCAGGACTATTGGCATCGCTGATCTTTGATTCCATCTGACCCTTAAAAAACAAATTATTTACTGATGAATAAAATAAAAACCTTAATAATAGATGATGAATCACTTGCCAGAGATCTGCTTCGTCATTATCTTCTAAAGGATGGCCGGGTTGAGCTGGTCGGAGAGTGTTCAGATGGTTTTGAAGGTGCGCTTGCAATTCAGGAACTGAAGCCTGAACTGGTTTTTCTCGATATTCAGATGCCCAAAATCACCGGGTTTGAAATGCTCGAACTGATTCCGGAACCCCCCGTAATTATTTTTTCAACCGCTTTTGACCAATATGCAATTCGGGCATTTGAGGCAAATGCCTCAGACTATCTGCTTAAACCTTATCCTTTCGAAAGGGTAGTGGCTGCAATTAGCAAAGCGGCCGAAAAGCTGAAAATCACAAAAAATAGTTCCGAAATCAGTCAGCTGATCGAAACTCATGATGAAGGAGCGGAAATTTTAAGCCGGGTGGTGGTAAAGTCGGGACGGAGAATTCAGGTGATTCCTGTTGAATCGATCTATTATATTGAATCTCAGGATGATTTTGTCATGATTTATTGTCGCGATGGTCATTTTATGAAACAAAAAACGATGAAATTCTTTGAGAACCACCTCGACAGAGAACAATTTGTCAGGATTCATCGATCTTATTTTTTAAACCTTAGTGCTATTTCGGAGATACAGCAGTATGAAAAGGAATCATGGATGGTCCTCACCAGACAGGGGGCCAGGCTTAAGGTGAGTAAAGGGGGCTACGCCAATTTAATGTCGAAACTGAAAATGTAATAGATTGTCTGTTCTGTCTTTATCATTTAACTGCGAAAAAAGTATTAATTTTACAGTTTGAATACAGATTTTTTATCTAAATCCTTCATAAATGAGCATCTCTTTGAAAACCAGAACAATTCTTCTGATATTGTTATCCTTAAACAGTATTTTGACTGTGGGTCAGTCTTTGACAACTGGACAGGAGGTAAGGTATAATCCGATTTCAACAGCAGTTCCGTTTCTCACAATCACCCCCGATTCACGTCATGGGGGGATGGGAGATGTTGGAGCCGCCACTTCTCCGGATGTCAATGCTCAATACCTCAATCCTTCGAAGTATGCTTTCGCCTCAGAAAAATGGGGATTTGGACTCTCATACACTCCCTGGTTGCGCGAACTGGTGAATGATGTCAACCTTGCCTACCTGGCAGGATTTTATCAGATCGATCAAAATCAGGTGATCGGATCATCTCTTCGCTATTTTTCCATGGGGGAGATCACCCTCACAGGACAGGACCAGCAGAATTTGGGTACGGTCAGCCCGAGTGAGTTCGCCTTCGATGTGAGCTACTCCAGGAAGCTTTCAGATTATTTCTCGGGAGGCGTCACCCTACGCTATATTAACTCAAATCTTTCAGGAGGAATGGGTGGAACACAGGCCGGAGCAGAGAACTATACTGCCGGAAATGCCTGGGCAACAGATGTTTCATTCTATTATACCAATAAATTGGGTGGCGTTGAATCGGATAATTCTATCGCTGCGGGAGTCAATTTTTCCAATATCGGATCTAAAATATCCTATAATCAGGGTTCAACAAAGGAGTTTCTCCCTGCAAATATGAGGTTGGGAACCACTTTTACCACGCAACTGGCCGATTCCAGTTCATTTTCAATATCATTGGATGTTAATAAGTTGCTTGTCCCCACTCCTGCCAACACTGTTACCTACGCCTCTGATGGTTCAGTTGTGGTTATTCCGGACAACAACTCCAGTAAATCGGTAATCAGCTCAATCTTTGGTTCATTCAGCGATGCACCAGGCGGGATGAAAGAAGAATTACAGGAGTTTACGGTCTCTACGGGTGTTGAATATTGGTATAAGCAGCAGTTTGCATTGCGGGCCGGTTACTTTAATGAGGCTCAGAATAAAGGTAACAGAAAATATTTTACTGCCGGTGTGGGGGTAAAATTAAATATTGCGGCAATTGATGTTTCATATGTAATCCCTACGCAGCGTAATAACCCCCTTGCAAATACCATCAGGTTCTCCCTGTTATTTAATATGGACTCTTTTCTCAAACGAAAGAAAACAGGTCCCAGTAATATGTAACGGGTTTGAATATCGGCTATCCTGAACTAAATTAAAAAATTCTGGAATGATTAATGCAGTAGTCCTCGAAGATGATCCCCTACTTGGGAAAAACCTTACCCTAATGCTCGCTGAGTATTGTCCTGATATTAAGGTTATTGCATTGATTGATTCGGGCAAAATGGCGTTGGATATCCTCCCTTTGCTACAATATGACCTGGTGTTCTCAGATATTGACCTCAAAGATATGGATGCCTTTACCGTTTTTGATCGGATTGAGAACCATAACCAACATATCATTTTTATTACCGCCCACAAAGAATTTGCCCTCAATGCCTTTAGGCTCGATGCCATTGATTACCTGATCAAGCCTGTTCTGCCGGAGGATCTGATACGGGCGGTAAAGCGGGCGGTAAATCACATCGAGGGGGTACAGAATTCTGTTCAAACGCTGCAAGGGGCTTACAGCATTCAGAAAAGTGGTAAGATTTTGATTAAAAGCAATGATGAAATTCATTTTATTTCACCCGAAAAGATCGTATACTGTGAGGCAGAAGGGGCTTATACCAAAATCTTCCTGGCTAACAATGCGTTGGATTGTAAAGTAGTGACAATGCATTTAAAAAAGATCGAAGAGGTCCTTCCTTTAGATTATTTTTTTCGGATTCATGATGCAATTATCGTAAATACCAACTTTATCGATCATATCATCTATCCCAAAAGAATGTGTGTACTAAATAATTATTCAGCTACACCGGGAGTACAACTAAAAATCTCCGAACGAAAATATCAGGGGTTTATAGATTTTCTCAAAAATTCCTGATTTCATTTGTAAATAGTTTGTCTCTTAGTTCCGCACGTGTGGGGGATGGAAACCTCATTTATTTTCATGCTCATTGTTGAGCTTTTACTAATGTGGGTTTCATGTTCCCGTTTCCTACTTTATTTCCCTTATACCCCCCACTTTTTTTTCTTTTTTCATTGTCATTTTTCATTTTCATTTTGCACTTATTTCAAAAATTCCTACAGCTGTTAGGAAATGAGCTTCATCTGCCAAGTCGATTGAAAATAGTGGAGTCCTGCTGTATTCCCAATACTTTTTTTATCCAAATTTGCACCTGTTCTGATCACAGGTGCATCATTACTCCCCTTTCTTTAATCTGTTTTTTTGAGGTATGGAGGTCTGAAACATTTTTTAGTTTTCACTCAGGGAATCCATCCTTTTTATTCCGACCCTAATCGTTGATATATACATTCCACGGACTCTGGCAGAACAATGGCTTCTGCCGGAGCTTAAAACAGGATAATAAATCTGATTTGAATTTTAATTAGTGGGATAGATTTTCTATCTTTACAATGGAGATTTACTAATTTTTCCGTTTTTGACTAAAATCGTTATATTTGACCCATCAGTTTTATTAACATTGTACTATGAATATGGAGAACAGTAGCATTAAAAGGGATGCAGTCAGGGAGAGTATACTTAAAATAGCCCAGGAGATCTTCAGCAAATTTGGGTATAAGAAAACAACTCTTGACGATATTGCCAATGCTGTAAGAAAAGGGAAAAGTTCACTTTATTATTATTTCAGCAGTAAAGAGGATCTGTTTCAGGAAGTTATTCAAAAGGAAGCAGATATTCTTCGCGAAGAGTTATCCAAAGTACTCCAGAAAGATATTGACCCTGCAGAGAAATTAAGGGACTATGTGATGACTAAGATCACTACCTACAGGCAATTGGCCAACTTTTACAATGCCATTGAAAACGATACAGCCGCAGTAGAGTTTATCGATAAAATAAAGTCACAGTATTATCAGGAAGAGATCCGCATGATGAAGCGAATTTTACTTGAAGGGGCTCGTCAGCGAAAATTTATCGTCAAAGATTTTACCCTTGTTGCTATTGGTATTACAACCGCAATCCGCGGACTTGAAATGCCCCTCTCAGCCGGCCCTTACCGATCGACTGACCTTGGGAAAAGTGTCGATTCAATTGTTAAGATTATTTGCTATGGAATTATGAAGAGGGAATAATTTTAAGGAGAAGTTTAATGAAACTTCTCCTTGAAATTATTTAAAGGATACCTCCCCGCCGCTTGATTTCTCAACATTCCGTTCGTTTGGATTTCCAGCTACCTGCACATTTCCTCCACTACTGGCGTGGATGCTTATTTTCTCAGTGGCGTAAATCTTTAAGTTCGCTCCGCTTGAAGCTCCTGCATTACATATTTTACTCAACAGCCCGTCAGCTTTGATATTTGCACCGCTTGATCCGTTAACATCAAGACTTTCTGACTCACCTGACAGTTTGATTTGTCCGCCGCTACTGCCGTCAACACTTAGTCTTTCGACGGCAAGGCTCAGATTAAGGTCGGCCCCGCTTGAAATGGAGATCTGGAGAGATGGCATTTTTAGTCCCGTTTTTGAGGTTATTTCGGTGCCAGAGCTCCCTTCGAGCGAATGGATGGTTTTAAAAGTTACCAATACCTTCTTCGAAGTACAGGAACTGATCCGTTTTTCAGGATAAATCTTCAGTGCTCCGTTTGTTACTTCAGTTCTGATGATCTCCTGAAGGTTATCGTCTGCCACTACAACCACTTTTACCACTGAATCCTGTATCAGGATCACCTCAATACCAGCACTGGCCAGTATGGCGCCAAATTTTTCCACCTGGCGTTCCTGTTTGACGACTTTACCGCTCCCTTTGATGCCATACAGGCAGGAGGCACATAAAATTGCGATGATCAGTGCGACAGCAATGAATGAAATTAATTTATTCTTCATGATGGGTGAAAATTAATGTAAGAAATTAAAGCATACAACTAACCATATTAGACGTTAAACTCATTAACGAAGTTACAGATAAACAACCCGAAAAGAACATTTTACGATTTTTTCAGCTGAGGCTGAAAAATAATATTCATTTTTATTTAAAACATGTTAATAAATCATAATTAGTTTGTAAAATTTTTTATAATCTTGTCGGGATAAATTATAAAGTGAGGATTTCGATATAAAAATTTATAACAATGGCTCAGATTAATAATTTACAACCTAAACGTATCTCTTCTGCTGAGATTAATAAAATCAGGCAGAAGAAGAAAATACTGAGTCTTCTCCGCAGCAATGGTTACACTTCTGCCCCTGAACTGTGCAAATGGATCAAGACGAGTTTACCAACATGTATTATACTACTTAACGACCTGATTTCATCAGGTTATGTGAAAAATATCGGGATTGGCGAGTCGAGCGGAGGGAGGAAGCCCCAGCTTTATGGTCTGCCGGAAGATGGGTTTTACGTGATTATCTGTGATATTGCCCGCTACTTTGCCAATATTGCTATTATTGACTGTTACAACAAATTTGTAACACCAGTTATTCAAATCGATACCCATATCGACGATCCTCTGCTGGTGGATAAATTGTTCGGAGCGACCAATCAACTGATCGCAGATTCCCACATTTCTGAACAAAGGGTCTTTGGAATCGGCGTAGATATGCCTGGGCTGATCAACTCAAAAACGGGCATTAACTATACCATTAAAGATAAAAAACGTCAGAATATTGGACGCGATCTGAAACAAAAATTTAATAAACTGGTCTACATCGACAATGATGCAAGGATGCATGCCTATGGAGAATTTCATTTCGGTGCGGCAAAAGATTACAAAGATGCCATTATCATACACTGGAGCTGGGGACTTGGACTGGGCATCTTTGTCAATGGGCAGCTTTGCAGTGGGAAAAACGGCTTCGCAGGTGAATTCTCACATATCCCGATCATCGAAAATGGTGAACTGTGTATTTGCGGGAAACGGGGATGCCTGGAGACTATTGCTTCATCCAATACCATCATGCGAAGGGTAAAGCAGGGATTTGAAGTGAATGCGGTCTCTTCGCTGATCAACAGGTTTAAGGATTTTCCCGAAATGGTCACCCCTGAGGAGGTGATTAATTCAGCAAGGGAAGGAGATGAGTTTTGCATTTCAATTCTGAATGAGGTTGGCAGCGCCATGGGTAAAGGGCTCTCTTACATTATTCAACTGCTCAATCCGGAAGTGATTGTACTGAGCGGACCACTTTCAAAAGCCAGACAGTACATTCTTTCCCCTATTCAGCAGTCATTAAACCGGTTTTGTCTTGAGAAGATTTCAGAAAGTACACTGATCCTGATTTCTGAAAAGGGCGATCAGTCTGCGCTTCTTGGAACTTCTGAGATGATCTTTCAGAAAGTCTTTAATGAGATAAACCTCTCTTTAATCCTTAAACCCAAACTTTAAATCCATGCTGATTTGTAATTAATTAATCTGGTAAATTCTAAATCTTAAAATGAAAACTATGAAAACACACAAAAGCTGACGACCCTGTTAAACTATCCTTTATTCAACAGGGATGGTTCTGTTTGCTTTGAATTGACCCGCAGATGCAAAGCCGGGAAACAGATGAATGCGGAAATAATCATTTATTAAAATTTAAAATTAAAACCTTATGCGAAAGATTTTGTTGTTAATGATCATGTGCATAATGCTATTTGCAGGGGCATATGCGCAAAATTCGGTAACAGGTAAAGTTACCGATATGGATGGACTGGGAATACCTGGCGCTACAGTTGTTGAAAAAGGGACCATGAATGGCACCGTTACCGACACAGGTGGTAAGTTTTCAATAAAGGTTGCATCTACAAATGCAGTTTTGGTGGTCTCATTCGTTGGGATGACATCCGAAGAAGTGGCGCTTAAAGGAAAAACGGTCGTCAATCTTGTCCTGAAACCTTCTGTTCAATTGGTGGATGACGTTGTTGTAACTGCTATGGGGATAAAAAGGGATAAAAAATCGCTCGGTTATGCCATAAGTAAAGTTACTTCGGCAGAATTAACCGCGGCCGGAAATACATTGAACCCGGTGGTTTCTCTTTACGGGAAGGCAGCCGGAGTTGGAGTTACTACAGGTGTTGCCGGCCCAACGGGGTCTGTTGATATCAAAATCCGTGGTGCAGCCGGATTGGAATCTTCTGCCAATACAAGACCTTTATTTGTTGTCGATGGAGTTCCCATCTATGATTCGGGTTCCGGTATGGAATCACGCGGTTACGATCCCTTAAATTCATTTGACTACGGTTCGGGGATCAATGATGTTAATCCGGAGGATATTGAATCATTGGAAATCCTGAAGGGTGCAAAGGCTTCTGTGCTATATGGCAGCCAGGGCGCCAACGGAGTAGTGTTAATCACAACGAAAAAAGGTAAAAAAACACGCGGATTGGGTGTGAATGTTTCGACTCAGCATACCTGGGAGAAGCCTCATTCCTATATTGATTTTCAGAATGAATATGGTTCCGGTGTGAACGAATACGACAGGGCAACTACAACCCTTCATGGACAAACGGTTCGTGACATCGTAAAATCAAGGTATAACTTCGGACCGAAATTTGATGGCACACCAATCATGTTCCTGGATAGTATTGTGCGCCCTTACCAGGCCTACCCGGATAATTATATTGGTCTGTTTAAGACAGGAAGCAGTGACAATACTACTGTGGCTATTTCTGGTGGTAATGAAATGGGGAATATGAGGTTATCCTATACCAATTACGATTACAAAGGTATCCTCGACAGATTCTACCAGAAAAAGAATGTATTAAGCTTCAGCGGGACAATGAATGTTTCTGATTTTGCCTCATTTGAGGTAAACTCCAATCTTTACAGTATAAAGACGCACAACCGTTATCCCAATATTCAATCGATGGTTGCATGGGGTATTAACCGCGATTATCCGTTTGATGCCATCAAAGGGATGTATAAACAACCAAGTGGTGAAGCATTCTCCAGTGAAGGTCTGGGATGGCCAGGTCAGTTTTCACCATCCTACCTGATGGGTATTTTATGGGAACAATACGAAAACAGCGACCTTGACGATAAATTCCATTATATTGGATCTGCCAGGGCAACGTTGCATTTTACCGATTGGTTATATTTTGTCGGACAGGCAGGACTTGATTATACAGATACCGATTATACGACTAAAAACCCAATTACGAGATATAAACCTCAGAATGCAGGTGGGAAATATGCCTACAAAAGGAATAAAATGTCTGTAGAGAATTATCGTGCATTCCTGAACTTTGAACAAAAATTCATGAATAGCCGGTTGAATTTACTGGCATTCATTGGCGGTGAATATACCAGGTCCTATTATACCAATGTCTCTGTTGCATCCTATGGAAATTTCGATTACAACAACTACTGGACAATTGATAACGGATCACAATGGCCCGGTTACAGCGAAAGAGGGAGAGTGCGCGGAAATGACTACGGTTCCAAAGTGATGTACAGTGGTATGGCATCGGCTACCCTCTCTTTGGATAATGCCTTTTATCTTGAAATGCAGGCCAGGAATGACTGGACATCGACTCTTGCACCGGGAAACAACTCCTATTTCTATCCCGGATTAGCTTTTAACTGGAACTTTACTGATACCTATCCCATCGATTTTATGGAATTTGGAAAACTTCGCATGGCATGGGCAGATGTGGGTCGTGATGCTCCCGGTTATTATTATGCCTATCAAAGCTATTCGGTCGGAACTGTGGCAAATACCGAAGCTTCAGTTGTAAACGGACCCGGAACCCTTTTCGCAGGGACCATCAAACCGGAGCGAAAGAGAGAGTTTGAAATTGGATTTGACGCCAGGTTCTTTAAAAAGAGCAGACTGGAAACCAACTTCTCATTTTATACCAATAATGTATATGATCAGATCATGGGAGTTGACCTCTCATCTGTCACAGGGGCAAACTCAATCAAGATAAATGCCGGTAATGTTAAAAACTGGGGTTATGAATTGTTTGTAAAAGCTGCAGTTCTCGACCATAGCAAAATGAGATGGGAACTCTCGGCAACGGCAGCTTTCCAGAATTCAAAGGTTAAGAAACTTTATCCCGGTATTACTTCAAAAACCCTTGGTTCAGTTGGGTCAAGTGTCGTTGTAACAGCGAAGGAAGGTGAAAAATACGGAGACCTAAACATGTACGATTATCTGACTGACGGTAAGGGTAACAGAGTAGTGGACAACAACGGCTACTATGTGCTTGACAAAAGTAAAATGAAAGTGTTTGGGAATATTACCGACCAGGTTTTTGGTGGTGTGATGAGCGACTTTTATTTTAAGGGATTTAATTTCCATGTCGGAATTGACTACAAGTTTGGCGGTAATTTGTTCTCCTACTCCAATTACTATTTGCTTGGGATGGGTATAACCAAAGAAACCTTGAAATACAGGGATGAGAAAAATGGCGGTTTAGCGTATTATATTGATAAGGCTACCAGTAACAGGATCCCCTGGCAGCATAACCAGGCAGCCCCTGCAGCCTCCTCTGATGCCCGTGTATATCATGACGGTGTAATCACTCCTGGAGTGGTAAAAACCGGCGGAACTGATGAGAGTCCGGTTTATGCCCAAAACACGAAAATTTTGAGCGCCGCTGAATATTATTCGTCATATATCCATGATATGAGCCAGGATTTCCAGCCTGATAACCTCTATAAGAACGATTACATTAAATTAAGAGAGATCTCCGTTTCTTATACACTGCCAAAGAAAATTGTAAATAAATTGGCTATTGAAAAGTTGACGCTTTCGCTTAATGCAAGAAATCTCTTCTATTTTCACAAAACAATTCCAAATATTGATTCTGAATCAGCATTGGGAAGCGGTTCCTTTACAGAATATTCCTTCTTCCCCTCTGTTAAATCATACGGTTTTGGAGTGAATGTAAGTTTCTAATTCGTAAAATTAAAGAAAAATGAAAATGAAAAAGATATTACTTATCATATTCGCCGGGCTGTTGACTTTTAACAGTTGCAAGGATACCCTGGAGAGCGAATTCAAAAATCCAATGGTATATAGTCCGGATATTGATCAAAGATCGCCCGGACTCTTTACCAATGCCCTTACTCAGTGGAAGTTCTATATCAAAGATTACGGCGAATGGTGGTGGCAGCTGGAAAATGGGGTCTTCCTCTATTCCGGATTGGCATCAAGATATATTTCCTATCGCTATTCCTGGTTTGAAGAGTATGGTGATCTGGTAAACGGGAATGGGTTTACACAGGATGGTATAAGCTGGTTTGAAGATTACTATACCAGAATGAAAAGCTGGGGATTAATTCGTGACCAGCTTAAGGAGTTATCGGGTAAAGAGTATGATGACAATGTGATCTACTTCAGCTTAACATCAATCATTAAGGATTGGGGGGCTTTAAGAAATGTCGATCTTTATAATTCTATCCCTTATGTGGGCGCATTCCAGGGTACACAGGGTGTCTTTTTTGTCCCGTACGATGATCCAAAAGTCATCTATAATTCTATTCTGGATGATCTCAAGAAAATAGTGGACGAATTACCCGGTCAATATGCAAAAATGTCACCTGAGGCTAAAGTGCTTCTTGGAAAACAGGATATCGCATTAAAAGGGGATATTTCCAAATGGGTACAGTACGCAAATGCTTTACGCCTGAGATATGCGGTTAACTTATCGGGTGTCGATACGGAAAAAGCAAAGAGCCACATTACTGATGCCATCAAAAACCTTCCGCAAACCGATTTAACATGGGTAATACCTTTTGTTAGTGCAGCATCGGATCTTCCCGGCGGCGGTACCTGGCAGCGTGGTCTGTATGAAAGTGCCTTCCGGGCCCTGATACCTACCGGAATTATTAATCGTATGAATTTTCATGACCAGGCTTATGAACCGGGTATTGATGATCCGCGCTTACCGGTACTGGCTCTGCCAACAAAATGGAACGATTACCGCGGTGTGACTTATAATATTGATGTCCAGACTCCTTTATATGATGCTGGCGAAAAGTATTATCCATACTGCGATGACATCGTAGCCTCTTCACAGCAAAATGCCCGTTCGATGTGGAGCCATGTCACTTATGCTCACAATGATATGCCTGCCGACATGTTTACCCTGGGAGAGATCGACCTTTTATTGGCTGAAGTTGCCGCAAAAGGGCTTGTCACAACCCCAAAATCTGCAGGTGATCATATTAAAGACGCAGTAATTCACTCTACCAACTTCTGGTACGCGATGAATGCAATCAGCAAATATGGAAGTAATGTCTCCGAACCCTGGAAAAGCCTGATCAAACCGGCCAAACCATCGTCTGATATTATCACCTCTTATGCCGACAAGGTAAAAACTGCATTTGAAGCCAAGAGTGCAATTGAAGATAAAATGGAGATTTTAATGATTCAAAAACAGTTGCATATTAATTTATTGCGCCCATTCCAACTGTGGGGAGATCTAAGGAGAACAAGGCATCCTAAGCTTGAAATGATGACCTGGAAAACAAAAAAGATGGCCCCGATGATCGAAAGATTGAAATATCCAAGTTCAGAAGTAGCCAATAATACTGAGTTTTATCTGAAAGTTGCTGCACAGGACAATTGGACAACACCTATCTTCTGGGTTCCGGATACCAAAAAATCGGAGACCTATTACAGAAATACCGATATCACCTTCAAAACAGGATTACTACCGGATTTCAATTAGTTTAAAACTATTAACTTTTATTAATGCGAGACCGTCTCATTCCCAAATGAGACGGTCTTTTTTTTCTTATTCACACCATAAAAATCAGATCTTTTCTGAAAAAACTATTACTATTAATAATAACCTAATATTGCAATACGCTATATATTAATTAATAGTGTAATTTTTTCAATTAATTTATATGTATTATGTAGGACATGATAAAAATCATATAAAGATCATAAAATGTTTAATAAACTTGCAGGTACAAAATAAAATATGTTGAATCGGGACTGAAAATATTAATGTAATATGTACCAGAGTAATACCATACAGTCGGGACATTTCTCTGCAGCAGAAATGAATAAAATCAGGCAGAAAAAGAAAATCCTTAGCTTTCTGCGTACAAACGGATTCACCTCTGCCCCTGAGCTGTGTAAATTACTTAAGATAAGTTTGCCAACCTGTATCGTGTTGGTAAATGATATGATCGGTGCAGGATATGTGCAGGATATCGGGATCGGAGAGTCGAGCGGCGGGAGGAAGCCTCATCTTTACGGACTGATTGAAGACTGCTTTTACGTGGTTACCTGTGATATTGCCCGCTATTCGGCCAGTATTGCAATTATTGATTCCTACAACAAGTTTTTAGCGCCAGTTATTCAGTTCGAAACACATATTGACGATCCCTCTCTGGTCGACAAAATATATATGACTACCAACCAGCTGATTAAAAATTTACGGATTCCTGAGGAAAAAATCTATGGAATTGGGGTGGATATGCCCGGGTTAATCAATTCAAAAACAGGAATCAATTATACAATCAAGGAGAAGAGACGTCAGAATATTGGCAGGGATCTGAAACAAAAATTCAATAAGCCGGTCTATATCGACAATGATGCAAGAATGCATGCCCATGGGGAGTTTCATTTTGGCGCTGCCAAAACTTACAGGGATGCCATAATCATTCACTGGAGCTGGGGGCTTGGTCTCGGAATTTTTGTCAACGGACAGCTTTGCAGCGGCAAAAATGGATTCGCAGGCGAATTTTCCCACTTTCCGATAGTTGAAAACGGGGAGTTGTGTATTTGTGGTAAACGTGGATGTCTCGAAACAATTGCTTCATCTAATTCCATTATGAGACTGGTAAAACAGGGTTTTGCCGAAAATGCCGTCTCCGCAATGATAAATCAGTTCAAAGACCATCCCGAAAAGACCACTCCTGAGGATGTTATTGATTTTGCAAGGCAGGGAGATGAGTTTTGTATTTCCATTCTCAATGAGGTTGGAAGCGCCATGGGGAAAGGGCTCTCCTATATTATTCAGTTGCT
>JAHEYS010000149.1 GCA_023251475.1 Prolixibacteraceae bacterium | reverse complement strand
TCGGTGAATTTCGCGGGATGAGCTGTTTCCAGAAATATCCCTGTTTCGTCATCCTTTAATAATTCTGCAAGGGCACGGTAACCGACAGCGCCATGCGGGTCAAGAAGATAACCTGTTGAATTATAAACGGAAAGTAATGTTTCCCTGATCTGTTCGTCATTGTAGGTCACACCAATGATGTCATTTGCAATTGCCTGATGATCATTTTTATAAAGATCGAGAATTCGTGCGAAGTTACTTGGATCACCCACATCCATGGCATTGGCAATGGTCGAAACCGATGGTCGTGGCTCGTAAACCCCGGTATTCAGATATTTATAAACGATATCATTGAGGTTATTTGCCGCTATAAATTTACTTACAGGAAGCCCCATTCTTTTGGCAAACAGGCCTGCGGTAAGGTTGCCGAAGTTACCGCTTGGGACAGAAAAGACCACTTTCCTGGTTTTATCCTCCAGTTTTGCCCAGGCGTTAAAATAGTAGAATGCCTGTGGGAGGAACCGCGCAACGTTAATCGAGTTGGCCGATGTAATCGTGATTTTCTGTTTAAGCGCCTCGTCCATAAATGCAGACTTTACCAATGCCTGGCAATCGTCAAACGTCCCATCAATTTCGAGGGCGGTGATATTCTGCCAAAGGGTGGTAAATTGTTTCTCCTGAATCTCGCTCACCTTCCCTTTCGGATAGAGGACATGCACCTTAATTCCAGCGACACCCAGAAAACCGTTGGCGACAGCGCTTCCGGTATCACCCGATGTTGCCACAAGTACATGCACCATTTTTTTCTCCTTCCCCAGAAAATGGGATAAAAGACGTGCCATAAACCGGGCGCCAACATCTTTAAAAGCCGATGTCGGACCCTGAAAAAGCTCCAGGGAATAAATAGGATCATTTACCGGCACAAGTGGCGTATCAAAACTCAGGGTATCGAATACAATCTTTTTTAATGTCTGATCCGGAATATCCTCTCCAAAGAATTTTTTAGCCACTTCAAAAGAGAGTTCCTGAAAAGACATCGATCCGATCTCCCGGAAAAATGATCCGGGCAAAGGATCGATCCTTTCGGGCATAAACAGACCACGATCGGCGGCTAATCCCTGTGTTACGGCCAGTTCAAGACTGACATCAGGTGTCTTGTGGTTGGTGCTGTAATATTTCATTTGTATATAATTTCTTTTTTAGCGGCCAGATGGAACCCTCATTCCGACGGCTGGCGGATCATCTTCATTGGCGAGCAACTGCTCATGAGGGTTTCATTGAAATCTATTTTTCTCCCAATAGTTCCTGCATAAACTCACGGCTCTCCAGGACTCCGTAGCCCCCTTTTTGGGCAGCCGACTCATCATAACGGTCAACTCCGTCAGGCTGAATACCGGGGTACCAGATTAAAAAAGGGACGGCATCGCGGGTATGGGTTTTTAATTTCCATGGCGTAGGATGATCGGGAAGAACCGCAATTGCCACAGGTTCGTCCATTTTTGCAATTTCATCCACCAGGTATTTAACCACGCGGTGATCGAGATATTCAATCGTTTTTAATTTCAGGTCATAATCGCCCTCATGCCCCGCCTCGTCGCTGGCTTCAATATGGAGGTAGACGAAGTCATGTGTTTTCAGCGCTTCGACAGCTGCCCTGGCTTTCCCCTCATAATTGGTATCATACAACCCGGTTGCCCCTTCGACTTTAATCACGTCAAGTCCGGCATAAACGCCGATCCCCTGAATCAGGTCGACCGCTGAAATAACCGCACCGGTTTTGATCCCGAACATCTCTCTGAGTGTTTTCATTGCAGGTTTGTATCCTGGAGACCATGGCCAAATTGAATTGGCCTTATCTTTACCTTCACCATTCCTTTTGAGATTTACAGGATGGTTTTCGAGCAGTTCCCTTGATTTCTGAATCAGATCAAGCAAGAGCCCCGCAGTCGCTTCACCTGTTGCGTTCACTGCCGATGGAAGGACATCTCTCACCGGGGTTCCCGGGACATCATGCGGGGGGATACATTTAAGAGATTTGTTTCCCCCCCTGATCACCAGTAAATGGCGATATGAAACACCCGGATAGAATCTGACCGATTCATTTCCAAGATTTTCATTCAGATAATTAATCAATTCGAGCGCTTCGGGGGTCGAAATATGTCCGGCTGAATGGTTTTTAACCTTTTCGTCGGCAATGCAAATCAGGTTACAGCGTAAAGCCAGGTCGCCTTCGTTGAGCTCAACTCCAATGCTGGCCGCTTCGATCACGCCGCGCCCTTCAAAAACAGCCTCAACATCATAGCCAAGAACAGCAAGATTAGCCACTTCACTACCCGGATGGAGCCTTTCAGGAATAGTTTTTAACAGCCCCGATCGTCCCATCTCAGCCAATTTATCAATATTCGGTATGTGAGCAGCCATCAGGGGGGTTAATCCCCCATGCTCAATCTCAGGCTGATCCGACATACCGTCACCTAAAACTACTATATATTTCACTATTTTTAATTATTTCTTAATTTCTGTTTATCTCTTTTAAATCAGATATTCGAAACCTTGATCAGATCGGCAAAGACACCTGCGGCAGTTACAGCCGCGCCGGCGCCATACCCCTTGATCAGCATCGGATATTCATTGTACCGCTCACTGGTCAGCAGCACGATATTGTTGCTCCCTTCAAGGTCATAAAACGGATGGCCCGGATCAACAATGACCAGTGAAACAGAAGCCTTCCCCTCATTCATCACGCCGACAAACCGCCATCGCTGTTTTTTGGACTCAAGGACGACACGTTGTTCTTCAAAAATTTCATCCATCTCACTGATGGTATTCCAGAACTCCTCCATTGAGGAATTGAAATATTTCTGCGGGATAAACGAGTTATTAACAACTTCCTCCTTCTCAATCTGATATCCCGATTCCCGCGCGAGAATCACGAGTTTGCGGATCACATCAATCCCGCTCAAATCGATCCGGGGATCAGGCTCAGCATAACCCATCTCCTTGGCCATCCTTACCGCCTTACTGAAAGTGATATCCCGGCTTAAGGTATTGAATATATAATTGAGCGTTCCTGACAGTACTGCCTCAATCCGGACAATCCGGTCACCGGAACGCATCAGGTCATTTATAGTTGAAATTAAGGGGAGTCCTGCACCAACATTGGTCTCGAACAGAAATTTCACCCCATTTTTCGCCGCCATCTGTTTCAGTTCACGGTAGCGGCTGTATTCCGATGAAGCAGCAACTTTATTGGCGGCAACAACGGAAATATAATTGCCCAGGGCATAAAGATAATATTCGGCAACTTTTGCATTTGCGGTACAATCGACAAACACAGAGTTGAACATATTCATCTTAACCATGGTCTCACAAAACAACCCCATATCCGACTTCGCCACAGATTGCTCCATAGTATTTTTAAGCTCTGAAACATCAATCCCCTCACGGTCGAAAATCATTTTGCGCGAATTGGCAACACCGGCGAGTTTGAGTTTAAGACGGTGCTCCTTTTTCAATTTCTCCTGTTGCCGGCCAATCTGAGCCAGAAGGTCACGTCCTACAGTGCCTATTCCTACCAAAAAGATATTCAATTCGACATATGGGGAGAGGAAAAATGCCTCATGAACCACATTCAGCGTCTTTCGTAAGTCTGAGTTCTTAACAACCCATGAGATATTTTGTTCGGAAGCCCCCTGAGCAATAGCCACCACGTTGATTCCGTTTTTTCCGATGGTATGAAACAGTTTTCCGGCAATACCGGCTGAATGTTTCATATTTTCCCCAACGATGGCTACAATTGAGAGGTCATTCTCACAGACCAGCTTACTGATGTGCCCGGAGGCAATCTCACGTTCAAATTCCCAGGAAATTGCCTCCTGCGCAAGCTGGGCAGCATGAGAATCAATGGCGAAACTAATCGAATTCTCGGAGGAGGCCTGCGAAATGAGGATTACATTAATATCCTTTTTAGCCAGTGCCCCGAAGAGTCGCATCGAAATTCCTGTCACCCCCACCATGCCCAATCCCTGAATTGTAAAGAGCGAAATCCCTGAAATAGAGGAGATCCCCTTAATCGGATGATCCCTGGCGATACCCTCCGACTGGCTGATCAGCGTCCCTGCCCCTTCGGGATTCATCGTATTGAGGATATGGATAGGGATATTTTTCTGGTATACCGGAAGAATCGTCGGGGGGTAGATCACCTTTGCCCCGAAATGGGAAAGCTCCATGGCCTCTGAATAGGTAAGCATGGGGATCGTATAGGCCTTACTGATCACGCGCGGATCAGCAGTCATAAAACCATCGACATCGGTCCAGATTTCCAGGCGTTCGGCACGGACAGCGGCAGCAAAAAGGGCAGCGGTATAATCAGAACCTCCGCGACCAAGGGTAGTCATTGAACCGTCACCGGCAGAGGAGATAAACCCCGGTGCAACAGCGAATTGTTCCACCTCCGAACACCTCTCGGCAATTAAACGGTAGGTTAAATCAAAATCTACATTTGCCCTGCCAAAATTACGATCGGTCTTAATAACCGACATACTGTCAATTAGCTCAACATTCAGGTATCGGCTGATCAATAATGAGGAGAGCCGCTCCCCGAATCCCAGAATCTTATCCAGGGTTTTTGGTGTGAGCTCTCCGATCAGTGAAACACCCTGAATGATCTTTTCGAATTCATCAAAAAGCGGCTGAAGCAAACGGGCTACCTGATCAGCTTTGTCTTTGCTGAACAATCCGGTGACCATCCCGTCATGCCTTGCCCGGATGGCGGTGATTTCACCATTGATTTTCAATCCCGATGCCGCCTTTTGAGCCACAGCCAAAAGCTGATCAGTCACACCACCCAGTGCAGATACTACAACAACGATTTTTTCCTTCTGATTTAGAACAATTTCTCCAATCCTTTTAACATTTTCAACCGAACCGACAGAAGTTCCCCCAAATTTCAATATCTTCATTACAATTACTTATTTTTCAGCAGCGGGAGTGTAGCTTGCAAGAATTTTGTTTTCAAGCTCTTCCATTAATTCGGGATTATCTTTCAAAAGAGATTTTACCCCTTCGCGTCCCTGGCCCAACTTTGT
Organism: Prolixibacteraceae bacterium; assembly: GCA_023251475.1. GTDB lineage: Bacteria > Bacteroidota > Bacteroidia > Bacteroidales > Prolixibacteraceae > JAAFHB01. The sequence continues at coordinate 11,367 of JAHEYS010000149.1, read as the reverse complement.
TTCTCCATAACTAAACCATGACCCCGCCTTTTTAATCAGGTTAATTTCAACGCCGAGATCGATAATCTCACCCACTTTGGAGATCCCTTCGCCGTAAAGAATATCAAATTCCGCCTTGCGGAAAGGTGGTGCCACCTTATTTTTAACCACTTTAACACGTGTATGACTTCCCTGTACCTCTTCACCATCCTTTAACTGACCAATTTTGCGGATATCAAGCCGCATGGAGGCATAAAATTTCAATGCATTACCACCCGTTGTGGTCTCCGGGTTTCCAAACATTACCCCGATTTTATCACGAAGCTGATTGATAAAAATCACGCAGGTTTTTGTTTTGCTGATGCTCCCGGTAAGTTTACGCAATGCCTGTGACATTAAGCGAGCCTGAAGACCCATCTTCGAATCCCCCATCTCACCTTCAATCTCTGCTTTTGGAGTTAGTGCTGCAACAGAGTCAATTACAATAATATCGATGGCGCCTGAGCGGATCAGGCTATCAGCGATCTCGAGCGCCTGCTCCCCGTTATCGGGCTGAGAAATCAGAAGCTCATCAATATCAACACCCAATTTCTGAGCATAAGTCGGATCGAAGGCATGTTCTGCATCAATAAATGCAGCAATACCCCCCACCTTTTGTGCTTCGGCAATTGCATGAATGGCAAGTGTGGTTTTCCCTGAAGACTCCGGCCCGAATATTTCAATGACACGCCCCTTGGGATAACCTCCGATTCCCATGGCTAAATCCAGCGCAATTGAACCGGAATGAATGGCCTGTACATCATCAACAGGCTTGTCGCCCATCCTCATAATGGAGCCTTTCCCGTAGCTCTTCTCAATCTTATCCATTGTCAGCTGCAGGGCTTTCAGCTTTTCGCTGTTGATCTTCTGCGTATCTTCCTTTGCCATTTTAAATATATGTAATTAATTAAATTGATAGCTCTTTGATAATTTGACTCGTATGTTCCTTGGTATCTACCTTGTTAAATATTTTTTCAATAATCCCATCCTCACTGATCACAAAAGTGGTACGGATCACACCCATATAACTCTTCCCGTAGTTCATTTTTTCACCCCATACACCATAAGCCTGAAGAATCACCTTTTCAGTGTCGGCAATGAGGTTAAATTTAAATCCAAACTTTTCGGCGAATTTCAAATGTGATGCTTCGCTATCGGGACTGACACCCACAACTTCAAATCCCTTTGATATCCAATACTCATAATTTTCATTCAGGTTACAGCTCTCCGCGGTGCAGCCCGGGGTATTATCCTTGGGGTAAAAATAGAGAATTAACTTCTTACCTTTAAACACGGCAAGTGAAATTCGATCCCCATGCTGATTATTTCCTGAAAAATCGGGAGCCGCAGCCCCTTCAACCAATTGTTTCATAACTGTTATACTTTTAAAGTTTTAAATAGAACAACAACTGCACACACAAAGTTTGCCTTATCTGCAATAATTCCTTTTTCTTCACCCTTTTCTGCACCAGAAGAAATTACCCGGCCAATGACACCGCATTACGGATGAACAATATCATACAAATATAGTAATAATAAGAAAATGGAGCCGGAACAGGGAACATTAAAGCGAGAAAAATTTGTTGGATTGGACAATAATCCACTAAAATGTATAATTTTAGCTGCAAATTATTACACCTGTTAAAAGTCATGAGCGTTTCTTGTAAGAGCATCTGTTATATTCTGATCCTGAACCTGTATTTATTGTTTCCACTTCAGTCATCATCCCAGGTTAAGTCTGGTAATGAATCACTTGCAATTGAATATTTTAATGAGCGGAATTTTGAAAAAGCGTTGCCGCTGTTCACGGAGCTGATCAACAAATCTCCGGATAACGCGATGTATAACTACTATTACGGCGTTACTTTGCTTAAGAATAATCATTACGAAACGGCCACCAAGGAGGCGTTATTAAATGCTGTTGTAGATAAAACCCCATCAAATGGCAATTTTTATCTTGGCAATTACTTTCATGCGCTGGGAAACTGGTCCGAAGCGCTCGACTTTTACAAAAGGTACAAGGGGAGCAAGCAGGAGCGCCGTGAATTACAGTACGATAAATACCTCGATCTTTGTATGAAACGGATCAACCCGTTTAATGTGGACAAGGGAGATAAGAAAACTATTTTTGTGGATACCATCAAAGTACCGGCCCCCCAACCGGATGAGAAGATTTTCCCCATTCCCGATTCGTTAAAGACAGAATGGTTCAATTTTCAGATAAACAGCAGGCTAACCTATCACAGCATTACCGATTTCAGAAGCGAAGCTGCAAGAATACTTTTTGCCAAGGCATGGATCGCCACGGGAAAAAACGATTCGATTGTCCGGAATACAGATATTCTTCGCAAGGCCCACGAGGAGACCAACAATGTGACCACAAGACTTGGCCTGGTTCAAAGAATTGTTGAGGCAGAACAGGTCTCGTACCAGTTATTGCGTGAAAGGGAGAAACATTTTGAACAGGCAAGGGTAAAAGAATCAGGTTACTGGGAGAAAGCCGGAGCCGATTCTATGATGGCATTTATTGCCGAAATCACAGAAAGGGAATCAGCCAGGGCAGAGAGAATACTTAACGAGAAGAAAAAAACCGAAATTCCGCCTCTTGTGGCGCCTGTTGTGATACCGCTTGATTCATTTACGGCTAATTTTGGACCAGATCAGCCTATACAGCCGGTCGTCCTTCCGGTTGAAAAGGCGCCGGCAAAAGATAATATCGTATTTAAGGTTCAGATTGGTTCTTTTCTTCGCGACAAACTTACGCCGTCATTCAAATCCACTTATGCCAGGTTGTCCAAGTTCAGGAAAATTGATAAATATACCGATGCAAAAAAATATGTAATTTATACCATTGGGAATTTTACCGATTACAAAGATGCTTCTTTGTTAAAGAATCAGTTGATTATGGAAGGGGTAAAAGGGGCATTTTTAGCTGCGTATAAGAACGGTGAGCGCGTACCTATTTCGAGCGTTGTAAAAGAGCTCCCTAAAAAGTAAACCCGTTTAAAACTAATATCTGACAAAATGGGAATCGAGAAGCAAAAGAACCGGACAACACCCACAGATATGGATAAGGATCACATCTGCACACTGGAGCTTCATAATGATGATTATCACACGTTTGACTATGTAATTGAATCACTGGTTGAAATCTGCGACCTTGATACCATTCAGGCGACCCAGTGTACTTATCTGATTCATTATAAAGGGAAATGCGATGTAAAAAAGGGGTCAAAGACCTATTTACTTCCGATGAGAAGGGCGCTGGCCCAACGTGACCTCAAAGCGGTAATTAAATAGGGCTCGATAAACAGGCTTCTGCCTTCTTACTTCTGCCTTCTTACTTCTGCCTTCTTCCTAAAAAATCACTTAATCTTAACTAATTACCTTCTCTTTTTAAACGATTTTATCCGTTCAAGAATCATCCGGAAATCTATTTGTTCCGTTTTGGGATACAGTGCGTTGGTCTGTTTCCGGTAAGCGAGGTACTGGTCACCGAAATAGCGGGTCAGGTATTGCTCTTCAAGTTGGACACGATAGCGGTAAAAGGGGGTAGCCAACAGCAGAAAGGCTGGACCGACAAACCAGTTTTGCAACATGAAAATCTGAGCTACAGCCATTGATGCATAAGCGGCATAAATCGGGTGTCTCACCCACTTAAAAACCCCGGTAATGATCAATATATGACCTTCCCTGATCTCCGGTCCGGGAGACCAGTTCGGCCCCAATTCCCTGTAAGCTTTAAATAATAGCCAGATTCCAAAAAAATAGAGGAGTGCTGCGAGAAAGCCTATCAATGTTGGAAGATTGTAATCAAAGAAGGAGAACCATGTAGTAAAAACATAAATTAACGGGAGGAGCATAAATCCGGTAAAGGCATAGAGGAGCAATAACCTTTCCCGTTTACTAAAATAATCAGGCTGTTTTTTGGTTATTAAATCAAGCAGATAAGGCCAAAGAAGAATGATCTGCAGAACAATCCCCCACAAAAAAATAATTTCAAAATAAGTACGCGCCACTATTTCACTATTAAATTACTAACTCCGGTGTGATTCAAGGGAATTTATCACCTTCATTCTTTCATTTATTCATTCTTTCATTTCTTAACCGTCTCAAGATAAAGCTGCTCAACTTTTGTCCGGGCCCAGGGGGTCTTGCGTAAAAACTTCAGGCTTGACATGATACTTGGATCGCTGATAAAACAGTTGATCCTGATGCGGCGCCCCAACTCTTCCCAGCCAAAATGATCAACAAGATGGTTCAGGATCAACTCAAGGGTAATCCCGTGAAGCGGATTATTTTTCTGTTCAATGGTCATAAAAAATGAAAAAATGAGTTAAACGGATTAACCATCAGAACTTAAACTTAGGAGGTTTTACGATTGGAACCGGTTGTTTTTTTGTTTTCCGTACTTGGGATTTCGCACTCCCGGACCTCCAAGATTGATCTTTTTATTCTTTTCCTTCTTCTCATGAAAAGCACCCTGCGAATCACGGATAGCGGATGATGATTTATGATAGTTTTTATCGAACAAATTCGATGGGTTTTCCTCTTCTGTGAATATTCCGGAGATCACCAGATTTGCCGGCAAAGGTTCGACCGGAATTGCTCTTTTCATCAGAGCTTCCGCCTCAAGTTGCAAAGCCTTCTCCTTTTCAGTCACAAACGAAATTGAAACGCCTGTTTTATCAGCCCTGCCGGTACGTCCGATCCGGTTTACATAGTCACCGGCAGTCTCTGCCATTTCAAAATTAATCACATGCGACACATCATTGATATCCAGACCGCGCGCAATTAAATCAGTGGTGACCAACATACGATAGACCCCCTCCTCAAAATGTTTTAATGCATTGATCCTGAAATTCTGCGATTTATTTGAATGTAATACTCCAACCTGCCCGGGAAATTTCGCTTCGATTGTTTCGAATAACCGGTCTGCCGTTTTTTTCGTGTTTACAAAAACCAACACCTTTTCAAATCCTTCATTTTCAGTCAGGATTAATTCCAGAAGGTTAACCTTTGTAAAGTAATTCGGAACATGATAAACCAACTGGGTGATTTTTTCGACAGGCATTCCATGCGGAGCCACCTCAATCCTGCTGGTGTTGGAAAAGAAATCAGAAATCAGCCGGTCCACATCCTCAGTAAGGGTGGCAGTAAACATGAGATTTTGTCTTTTTGCAGGTATGATCTCCATAAGACTGATTAACTGGGGTCGAAAACCAAGATTGAGCATCTCATCCACCTCGTCAATCACCAGCTTCTGAATCGATTTCAACCGGAGAAGTCCCGTCATGGCAAGATCAACCAGCCGCCCGGGAGTTGCGACAAGGATATCCAGACCGTCGTATAATTGTTGTTTCTGATTATTGATATTGGTACCCCCATAAACTCCGACTACCCTGACAGACATGTAAGAGGTAAGTTTACGTATCTCTTCAACAACCTGTATTACCAGTTCCCGGGTAGGTACAAGGATCAGTATCCTGGGATCCTTTTGGTTTGAAAAAGTATATTTCCTCAAAACAGGAAGCAGATAGGCCAATGTTTTACCTGTTCCTGTCTGTGCAATACCGATCACATCCTTACCTGACATCACCACCGGAAAAGCCTTTTCCTGTATTGGTGTGGGATTTACAAACTCCAGATCTGCCAAAGCCTTTAATAGCGGGCTGCTTAAATTTAATTCTTCAAAAATCACCTGTGACCTTTTTAATTTTCGACAAAGGTACTCAGTTTCACGCAATTCTTGATACCCAATGCGCTAAATACTGAAAGGGAGGTGGATAAAGTACTTAGAGTGACTAAAGTACTTAAAGTGGATAAAGTACTTAAAGTGACTAAAGTACTTAGAGTGACTAAAGTACTTAGAGTGACTAAAGTACTTAAAGTGACTAAAGTACTTAAGTACTCCAAACTTTAGGCACTCCAAACTTTAGGCACTCCAAACTTTAGGCACTCCAAACTTTATGAACTCCAAACTTTAGGCACTCCAAACTTTAGTCACTTTTTTATCGTTTTCCCTCCCGTTTGGCTTTTTTCTCAGCTCTTTTTTCCTTTAGGTTCTTTTCGGGTTCTTTTTTATTTTTATCCTTTGTTGGACTTTTCTCTTTACTCATAACTTACGGTTTTATTAATAAATACTTATTTTCGCCATTAATAAATTCATCAACCAAAATTAGAAAATTTTGCAATACAATATTGAATAAATTTTGTTCTCTTTTTATCAAATTAAACTTTTTGAAATGTGGTCTGAACTGTTAGAACCAAAAAAAATATCACCTATTCTCCTGCTCAGGCAAATGCTCAATAAATCAATTTTTATTCTGTTGATTTTGCTGACACTCCAAATTCCGATCGTGGCAAAAGGGAGAAAACAAGAATTGCATAAACCAGGGAGTATACCCGAAAAACTTGCAGGAGACTTTGAATTTACCGAAGGACCGTCCTGCGACCGGAAAGGGAATATATTCTTTACCGATCAACCCAACAACCGGATCATGAAATGGTCAAAAGATCAGCAGCTTACTGTGCTCATGGAGAATTCGGGAAGGGCAAACGGGATGTATTTCGATAAAAAAGGAAATCTGATTACCTGTTCGGATGAAAAAAACGAACTTTGGTCAATAGCTCCGGATGGGAAAGTGACGGTGATGATCCGTGATTTTGAAGGTAAACGGCTAAATGGTCCCAATGATCTGTGGATTACTCCCAATGGTGGAATTTACATTACCGATCCTTTTTATAACCGTCCCTGGTGGGATCATCACACCAGCGAACAGGATGGCCAGCACGTCTATTATCTTGCACCTGGAGCATTAAAATTAATCAGGGTGGTTTCAGATTTTCAGCAGCCCAATGGAATTATTGGAACACCGGATGGAAAAATTTTGTATGTTGCGGATATCCGGGGAAAAAAGACATGGCGTTATTCCATAAATAAAGATGGGACGCTTACAGACAAAAAGCTGTTCGCCGAACAGGGATCCGATGGAATGACCATTGATAATAAAGGGAATATCTACCTGACCGGTAAAGGGGTAACGGTCTATAATCCTGAGGGTGTTCTTATTGAAAGAATACCAGTGCCGGAAAATTCAACCTCTAATGTTTGTTTTGGCGGGAAGGATCGCCACCTGCTTTTTATAACTGCTTTAAAGTCAGTCTATGGGATGAGAATGAAAGTTAAAGGAGTAAAGTAGGGAGATTACGGCAAAATAAAAACAGATTTCAAAATAAATACACCATGCTAAAGACTCAACTATCAGCAGCAGCCCTTTTATTTGGTATGCTCGTGCAAGCCCAGCCAATCAACCGGTTACAAACCGATAGGAAAACTGAGTTCAGTCAACTCCAGATGGGATTTGCAAATCCAACCTCAGAATCGCGCCTCCGTTGTTACTGGTGGTGGCTCAATAGTATGGCCACCAAAAAATCGATCACGCGTGACCTTGAAGAGATGAAAGCAAAGGGTTATGGTGGTGCATCGCTTGTGGATGCGGGAAGTTCAAATTATCAGGTTGCACGTAAAACACCCGCCGGACCTGTATTTATGAGCCCTGCCTGGATGGAACTCTATAAACATGCGGTGAAAGAAGCCGATCGCGTCGGAATCGAACTGAGCGTAAATGTGCAGAGTGGCTGGAATCCGGGGGCCCCTTCCATCACGCCCGAATTTGCAATGAAAAAAATCGTCTGGTCTGAATTGGATGTGACCGGAGGGAGAACAATAAAAACGGAGCTGCCTCAACCTGAACAACAATTAATGTATCAGGATATTATGGTTCAGGCAATCCCCAAAAAGGAGGGGGCGCTTATCAAAGATGAGGCGATTCTAAACTGGAAGAAAAAATCCTTCAACGAAAAAATTGGGTGGAAAGGGGTTTATCCGCTCCATGAACTAAGGGATGATTATCCCGGCGATGGCAGTGAATCGGCCGTCAGAAAAGACCAGATTATTGACCTTACCTCAAATTACAAAAATGGCACATTGGAATGGAAGGTCCCGGCAGGAAACTGGACGATTATCCGATATGGCTATACCTGCACAGGCGCCAGAACCTCCACCAACAGCGATGGCTGGGAAGGCTTATCAGTCGACCACCTGAGTCCGGAAGCCTTCGAACTTTTCGGCAAAACCGTGATTATTCCCCTGATTGAAACGGCAAAATCGGCTGGTAAAAGTGTCCATTTCCTCCAGACCGACAGCTGGGAAATGGATTTGGTAAGCTGGACTCCCCTGTTTCCCAAAGAGTTTAAGAAATTCAGGGGGTATGAGATTCAAAAATTCATGCCGGCCCTTGCCGGAAGAATTATTGAAAACAGGGATGTAACTGACCGTTTCCTGCACGATTTCCGCAAAACGATCGGTGATTGTGTGGCTCAATACCACTATCAAAAGTTTTACAACCTGGCCCACAAATATGGGATGGGCATCCATCCCGAATCGGGCGGTCCCCACTCGGCTCCCGTTGACGCCCTCAGAGTAATGGGAATCAGCGATTTTCCGCAGGGTGAATTCTGGGCGGTCGCCAACACCCACCGCATTAAAGACGCTGAAAGGCTCTCAGTCAGGCAGAGTGCATCTGTGGCTCACACCAATGGAAAACGGTTTGTGGCTGCTGAAGGACCAACGAGCATCGGTCCGCAGTGGGAACGGTCACCCAAAGACCTGAAAGGAAATATCGACCGCGTATTCTGTTCCGGAGTCAACCGCATCGTCTGGCATACTTTTACCTCCTCACCCAAAGAGTTTGGTCTTCCCGGAAATGAATATTTTGCCGGCACACATCTTAATCCAAATGTCACGTGGTGGAAACAGTCGGGTGATTTTATCAGCTATCTTGACCGTTGTATGTATATGCTTCAGCAAGGGGTGTTTGCAGCTGATGTGCTTTACTATTACGGTGATGACGTTCCCAATTTTGTATTCCTTAAAGAAGATTTTCCGGAGCTGAATTTTGGCTATGACTGGGATAAATGTTCAAAGGATGTCATTCTTAACCGTCTTTCGTTTGACGGTAAAAAGATGGTTCTGCCTGACGGCATGAGTTATCGTGTACTGGTGCTCCCCCCCGAGAAAGCCATTGATCTGAATGTATTGAAAAAAGTCGGCAAGCTGGTCAGTGAGGGGATGACGGTCATCTCGCCCCGTCCCGAAGAGGTCACGGGGTTGACAGGATTTCCTGGGAGTGACCGACAGTTAAAAGAGCTTACCGCTCACCTTTGGGGTAACATAGACGGCAAGCAAATCACCGAAAATAAAGTGGGTAAAGGCCGTGTCATCTGGGGCCAAAACATCAACGATGTGCTGGCTGGCATGAAGGCCAGCCCCGATTTTGGTTTCAAAAGCAATCAGAAGAAAACAGCGTTGGATTATATTCATCGCTCGACCAATACAGAAGATATTTATTTTATTGCCAACCGTTTTGCACGTAAAGGAATCGATGATTTTGAGTTCAGGTACCTGACAAATCTGCCCGACCGTTACGAACAGGTTGAATGTACCTTCCGGGTAACCGGTAAAGTTCCTCAACTCTGGAATCCAAAAACAGGCGAAAAAAGAGAAATACTTACTTATCGTGAAGAGAACGGGAACACCATCGTTCCGATTAACCTTGAACCTGAGGGTTCCGTATTTGTAATTTTCAAGGATGCCCCCGCTTCATTGCATGTTACATCAGTTCAGAAAGACGGGAAAAGCTGGTTTCCCGGTAATCGGTTTGAAAGAACTGAACATCCATTGATTGAGTTGTATAAACAGGACGGGAAAAATGTAGCTGCAGTTTATGAACCGGGGAGCTACACCCTGACCTGGTCGGATGGGCGAAAGGAAGTTATTACTGAGCGTAAACCGGTTACGGAAACAGATCTTACGGGCGATTGGGACCTTCACTTTGATCCCAAATGGGGGGCTCCGGAAAAGATAACGGTCAGCGAACTAAAATCGTGGATTAAATTTGAAGATCCGGGTATCAAATACTATTCAGGAACCGCTCATTATAAAAAGTCATTTTCACTGACAAATGATGCATTTAAGGATAAATCGCTGATTCTTGACTTGGGTAATGTCCAGGAGATGGCTTCGGTTAAGATTAACGGACATCAGATGCAGGTAGTCTGGAGCGCCCCATTCCGGTTCGATATCACCCCTTTCGCCAAAACCGGATTCAATGATCTGGATGTGGAAGTTGTAAATATGTGGCCCAACCGTCTGATCGGCGACAGCAAACTCCCCGGGAACAAACGTCTGACCAAAACGAATATCAACAAATTCAGCGGACCGGATGCAGACAGTTTTCTCCGGGAATCGGGGCTTCTCGGACCGGTAAAGATCAGTATGGTGAACATTCACAAGATAAATCCGTAAAAAAAATCCTTCACCTCCCTTAAGCTTCCGTTATTTAGATTGATTTTATTTTGTAGATTTGGATTTTGATTAACTGGATTGTTTTATAATTTAATTCACTGATTACTAATTAATGAAAATCGCGCTGCGGTACTTTAACCGGGGAAATTCAAAAATAGCAATTCTAATCTTCCTCTTCCTGATGAACGGCCAATTTGCCCTTTATGGTCAGAATAACCGCTCAGAATTAAAGCTAAAGGGTGGGACCACAGGACCAGAGGCAACATTTAAAGGATTTAATTTTCCGTCACACGACAGTATACTTCATCTCAATCTCGAACCGATTGTGATGATCGGACCTTATCATTTCAAAAATAAAAGAGATGAAAAAAAATATAATCAGATGGAATTGAACGTATTAAAGACATACCCTCTTGCCCTGATCGTAAGCAGTGAAATAAAAATTGTCAATGCTGAGTTTGAAAACAGCTATACTGATCCCTCCCGAAGAAAGACCTATATCAAATGGTATCAGAAGTACGTCTATAAAAACTATATCGATTCGCTTAGAACGCTCAACACAGAGCAAGGGCGATTGTTGCTCAGGCTGATTCACCGCGAAACAGGAAAGACCCCATTCGATCTGATTAAATCCTATCGGGGAGGATTAAACGCTGTATTTTGGCAATCAATGGCATTTATGGCCGGAGGTAATCTGAATTCAAAATATGATCCGGCGGAAAATCCGATGATAGAACATATTATCCAACGGTACAAATCAGGAGAGTTTAATTAAGATATTTAGCACAGTTTTTTCAATTCTAATTAAAATATTTTTATTAGTTTCGCATATCATACAAAATAATTTACGATCTTTCATCATCACCGAAAAACAAAAACACATGGATTTATCCCTTAAATTACAGAGTAATAACCCGATATTCGACAGTTACCTCTCATTTTTCCCTACAAATCTGACCCATCGGGATATGCTAACCAAA
>JAHEYS010000148.1 GCA_023251475.1 Prolixibacteraceae bacterium | reverse complement strand
GGACCTGGTCAAAACATTTAACGATGAAAATATTTTTTCAGCTTACTTTTGCCTATATATTGGTGATGATCACTGTAATAAAAGTAACCGGACAACCAATCCAAACGCCTGCTGTACAAAGCTTATTTAAGAACATGGTCGCGATTCCCATTGGAGGAAACAGCTGGGCAATAAATCCCGCCAACAAATACTCCGCAATGATCACTTCATCAGGCATTGAAGGATGGGACAATCAGTCCGTTCAGATCAATACCTTTTTCAGGTCCGGCAAGACAGGCACTGTGCAGTTAGCAATCAGGGCCCGGGTAAAATCTGGAATATCCAAAATACGGTGTCAGCTTGGTCAGACAACAAGGGAGATATCGGTTGCCAATTGCACCTATGACACTTTAAATCTCGGGGACTTCATCATTGAGCATGCAGGTTACCAGAAACTTACATTTACAGGAATCGAAAAAACAAAAGAGGATTTTGGGGACATATCAGATCTTTTGATGAAAGGTCAAGCCATCGACAGCCAGGTTCGATTTGTGAAAGATGAGTTTTACTGGGGCAGACGGGGACCTTCGGTTCATTTGAATTATCAGGTACCAGCCGGCACAGGTGATATTGAATGGTTTTATAATGAAATTACTGTTCCTGCAGGGAATGATGTTCAGGGATCGTACTTTATGGCCAACGGATTTGGGGAGGGTTATTTTGGAATACAAGTCAATTCGCCGTCGGAACGAAGGATTCTTTTCTCGGTCTGGAGTCCTTTTAAAACAGATAAGCCAGGTGATATACCCGATGATCAAAAAATCCTCCTCCTGAAAAAGGGGAAGGATGTTATTTCAGGTGCATTTGGAAATGAAGGTTCTGGTGGTCAGAGTTATCGCAAATATTACTGGAAACCGGAAACAACCTATCGATTTCTGCTTAAGGCAATTCCGTCAGAGAACAATTCAACCGACTATACTGCCTGGTTTTTTGCCCCTGAAATTAACCAATGGGAACTGATCGCCAGCTTCAGACGACCAAAAACAACCACATCACTTAAAAGACTTCACTCATTCTTAGAGAATTTTATCCCCGAAAAGGGGAATATCACTCGGAAAGGGATCTATTCGAATCAATGGATCTGCAACACTTCAGGACAATGGAGTCCTTTAACAGAAGCCCGTTTCACCGCTGATGCAACAGCCCGGAAAGAGGCACGGCTTGATTATGCAGGAGGTGTTGAAAAAGGGGGGTTCTTTCTTGAAAACTGTGGGTTCTTCAATGAAATGGTCGAAATCAACACCTTGTTTGCGAGGCCAAATACCGGTACTGCCCCACAAATCAATTTATCGGTTTTGCCCTGATTCCCTTTCGTCTGACTAAAGAATATTAATAGATACCTTTACCTGCAAGAATCAAACCAATTTAGAAACGGGGATGAACAAACTTACTTTTCAGATTTACAGAATTATTGTTCCAAAATTTATCCGGAGTAGAATCCTTGCCAGGGAGCTCCGAAACTCGATACTTGACTATTATACCAGACCTTCTGAGCCACTAACGGAAGAGATTGAGGCTGTTTTGAATTATCTGAAGGTAAATCCCATTGCTATTTTCCCCTACTCTTTTCAGGATAAATATATTGCAGAAAATATTGAAGTTCTGAATGACCGGGATAAAGGATTAAAATATGTGATGTATCAGGGAAAAAGACTCTATTTTAAGAAAAGGTGGAGCAAAAAAAGGATCCGGCACAGTTTTAACGAATTAACCAGAGAGCAGGATCCCCAAAGTCCTCATTGTTACCTGAACGGGAAATTTAATATTGAGGAAGGGGAAATTCTGGCAGATATAGGTGTAGCTGAAGGTAATTTTGCCCTTGGAGCGGTAGAGAAAGCATCGAAGCTGATCCTCTTCGAAACCGATAAGGAGTGGATCGAAGCATTAAATGCCACTTTTGCACCCTGGAAGGATAAAGTATTGATTGTTAATAAATTTGTCAGCAATATCACCAACGTTTCAAACACAACGCTCGACGATTTTCTCACTCCGACAGAAAAAATATCTTTTCTGAAAATTGATGTCGACGGTGCTGAATCCCGACTATTGGAAGGGTGCAAGAGAATACTTGCCGGTACAGACCCTCTGAAACTTGCGATATGCACCTACCACAAGCAGGATGATGAGCAGCAGTTTACTACCTTATTGTCTCAAAACGGATTCGAAACCTCGCATTCCGATGGCTTTATGCTGTTCTATTACGACAAGCAAATGAGGGCTCCCTATTTAAGGCGTGGTTTAATCAGAGCTGTTAAACGGTAAAGTGTGACCTTCCAATATTCATCCCGCGAACCAAAGAATAATCACTATTTTTGCACAAAAAAAGTATGAATCTCGAGAAACTTTGTTTTGATGTCCAGGATATTGCCAAATCAACAGGCGCCTTTATAGCAGGAGAACGCGAAAAATTCAATCCCGGTGATGTTGAGCTCAAAGGGAAAGCCAATTTTGTTTCTTATGTAGACAAACAGGCTGAAAAACAAATTGTTGAAAATCTACGTCTGCTATTGCCTGGTTCCGGTTTTATTGCTGAAGAGGGAACAGCCTCAAGCACCAACGAAAAATACAAATGGATTATTGATCCGCTGGATGGAACAACCAATTTCATCCACGGAGTTCCCCCCTTTGCTGTAAGTATCGCGCTGATGGAGGAGGAGGAATTGATCTTAGGTGTTGTCTATGAGATTACTCAGGATGAGTGTTTCTATGCATGGAAAGGGAGCAAAGCGTATCTGAACGGGAAAGAAATAAGTGTTACCACTGCTGCTACCACGAGCGATTCACTGATTGCAACCGGGTTTCCCTATTCCGCAATGGAAATGCTTGATCCCTTTATCGTATCGATGCGTTATTTCATGATTCACTCACATGGTCTGAGAAGATTAGGTTCTGCAGCAACAGATATGGCCTATGTGGCTGCCGGCCGGTTTGATGCATTTTATGAACATGGGCTCAAGCCCTGGGATGTGGCAGCAGGAACAATCATCGTCAGGCAAGCCGGGGGAAAAGTATCTGACTTTAACGGAACAGACCGGTTTTTATTTAATGGTGAGCTGGTAGCCGCAAACGGAGCTTATTTTGGTGAATTTTATGATATTGTGCACAATTTCTTTACCGATCTCCAGGGCTGAAATTAATTCAAAATAATTACTGACCTGGATATGGAAAAAACCGGATACTTTTTTTTTAGGGCGATTACATGGATCATGCAACGGTTTCCCCTCAGGGTTCATTATCTTGTTTCTGATCTCTTTTATTTTATTGCCTACTATCTGTTGCGTTACCGAAGAGGCGTTGTTGCAATTAACCTGGCCAATTCGTTTCCCTTAAAGTCGGAAGAGGCGCGTACCCAAATTGCAAAAAAATTCTATAAACACTTTTGTGACAGTTTTATAGAGACATTATATTTCGATCGCATCTCAGAAACTGAAGGGAAAAATGGTGTAAAATTCATCAACCCTGAATTGCTCAATGGTTATCTTGGCGAGGGACGGCAGGTGCTGGCTTTCTTCGGCCATTATAATAACTGGGAATGGTTCTGCAACTTACCTCTTTATTCGCCTTACCGGTTGTATGCAGTTTACAAAAAGCTTAGAAACAAAACTTTTGAGCGCTTTTACACCCATATCCGCAGCAGATTTGGCGCTGTTCCGCTTGAAAGAGCTGCAACATTTAAACAACTTGTAAGCGACCATCAAAAAGGAATCCCTTCCATGTCAGCTTTTCTCTTTGATCAGACGCCGCGGAAGTACGAAATTCATCATTGGGTAACTTTCCTTAACCAGGATACCCCCGTTGTGTTGGGAGCAGAAAAGGTCGCCCAGAAACTTGATGCAGTTGTCCTTTTTCTTTATTCAAGAAAATTAAAGCGGGGAGTTTATGAAGCTGAATTCCAATTAGTCACAGATCATGCGAAAAATTGTCCAAAATTTGAGATTACCGATAATTGTACACATCTGCTTGAAAAACAAATTAACGAACATCCTGAATTCTGGCTTTGGTCGCACAAAAGATGGAAACATAAAAGGACAATAACCGGTGAAGATGGGAAAACCATTAAAATTGAGAACTAAAATCATTCACCAATGATCGGATATTACCTGCTACGGGCGGTTTCGTGGCTCATTTACGTAATACCGCTCAGAATGCTCTATTTTTTTTCTGACCTCCTTTTTTTGATCTTTTTTTACCTGATCCGTTACAGGCGTGATGTGGTGGATCAAAATCTTGCAAATTCGTTTCCTGAAAAAACTCCTGAAGAGCTTAATCAGATTGCCATAAAATTCTACCACCACCTATGCGATGGTTTCTTCGAAACACTTTATTTCGACAGGATTTCTGTCGCCGAAGGGGAAAAATGTGTTAAATATCTCAATCCGGAGCTGCCAAACAGTTATCTCGACCAGGGTCGGGATGTCATAGTGTTTTTAGGCCATTACAACAACTGGGAATGGTTTTCCAACTGGCCATTATATTCAAACCACAGGTTCTATCCGATCTATAAAAAACTAAAAAATCCTGCCTTCGAACGGTTTTATTATCATCTGCGGGGCAGATTTGGAGCGATTCCCCTGGAACGAAGCGCCACATTCAGACAACTGGTCAGTGATCATCAAAGCGGGATCCCGACAATTTCAGCTTTTATATTTGATCAAACCCCCCGTGTCTTTGATATTCAACATTGGGTAACCTTCCTTAACCAGGACACCCCTGTTATCCTTGGCGCAGAAAAAGTGGCCCAAAAACTTGACGCAGTTGTCCTGTTTGCCCACTCATCCAAAATAAAAAGGGGCCAATATGAAGTTGAATACCAATTGGTAACACCACATGCAGGGAAAAGTTCCAAATTTGAGATTACTGAAAAATGCACCGCTTTACTCGAGCAGCAGATAAATTGTCGCCCCGAATTCTGGCTTTGGTCACATAAAAGATGGAAACATAAAAGGGCTATTTAGAGTAGATCCGGCACTATACTGTAAATTATTTCACTATCAAGATGTTCAAACCAATAATCTGTGTAATTTTGAACCACGGAAAAGACCAATCCAAACACAACCCGGACAAAAGCTTAAAATCAGAATACCAACATCGCTATGCTCTATAAAATCTTTTATTAATGACAGGATACTATTTCCTTCGCACATTGTCGTGGCTATTGTATGCAATGCCGCTTCGCGTACTTTATTTTCATTCCGATTTACTCTTTTTCGTCATATATTATCTTCTCCGCTACCGTCGCGATGTTGTGAAAGAAAATCTGGCCAACTCCTTTCCTGAAAAAACCAAAAAAGAACGTGATCAGATTGCCATAAAATACTATCACCACCTTTGCGACTGTTTCCTTGAAACACTCTATTTCGACCGGATTTCAAATAAAAAAGTAAAAGAGCGGGTCACCTATCTCAATCCCGGAATGGCCAACTATTTTATGGACCAGGGGAAGCAAGTCATTATTCTGATGGGGCATTATAATAACTGGGAGTGCTTTAACAGCTGGGGTCTGCAATCAAAGTACAAAGCATACCCTATTTACAAAAAGCTGAGAAGTAAGACTTTCGAGAAATTTTATATCCATCTTAGAAGTAAATTTGGCGCTTGCCCACTTGAAAGAGCATTAACTTTCAGACAGTTAAACGAAGATTCCAGGAAAGGAGTCCCCGGATTATCACTCTTCCTGATCGACCAGACTCCCAGGGAACACGATATTCATCACTGGATGACATTTTTAAATCAGGAAACTGCCGTACTCATTGGCCCTGAAAAAGTTGCCACAAAATTAAACGCGGTAGTCCTGTTCGGAATAACACGAAAACTAAAAAGGGGATTTTATGAAGTTGAATTTGAATTGATTTCAGAGCATTCCAAATATAGCCCCAAATTTGAAATCACGGAAAAAAGCAACCAGCTCATGGAGAAGCTAATCAACGAAAACCCTGAATTCTGGCTATGGTCGCACAGAAAATGGAAACATAAACGGTCAGTGATTGAGCAAAAAAGAAACCTCCTAACTCCTGAACTCGTCGATTCACTGGCATAAATAATCGATTTATTTTGTAGTTTTGATCCCCATGAGACTTTCAATTGTCATACTTAACTGGAACGGAAGTCACCATTTGCGCAGGTTTCTCCCTTCCGTGTTGAAGCACTCCAATTACGATTGGGCTGAGATCGTTGTGGCCGATAATTTTTCAACCGATGATAGTTGTAAAATTGTAGAACAGGAATTTCCCGATGTTCGTCTTCTCCGGCTCGACCGGAATTGGGGATTTGCCGAAGGTTACAACCAGGCTTTAAAAGGGAACAATGCCCAATACATTCTCCTCCTTAATTCAGATGTCGAAGTGACTGAAAACTGGTTACAGCCAATAGTGGAATTAATGGATTCAGATCCGTTAATCGGTGCATGTCAGCCTAAAATCAGATCACTTCAAATGCCGGCGGAATTTGAATACGCGGGCGCATCAGGTGGTTTTATCGACCGCTTCGGCTATCCGTTTTGCAGGGGAAGAATAGTGAATGTTCTGGAGCAAGACCTTGGTCAGTATGATAAGCCTGTCGCTGTTTTCTGGGCAAGTGGCGCAGCGATGGCGGTCCGGGGAAAAACCTGGCGTGAAATGGGGGGATTTGATCCCGATTTCTGGGCACATATGGAAGAGATCGATCTCTGCTGGCGAATGAAGAACCGGGGTTTTCAGGTGGTCGTCTGTCCGGATTCAAAAGTGTTCCATCTTGGCGGCGGAAGCCTGTCGTATGGTTCCCCGCATAAAATCTACCTTAATTTCCGGAATAATCTTTTTCTTCTCTATAAGAACCTCCCGAAGGGAATGCTACTCAACACACTACTGGTCAGAATGATACTCGATGGAATTGCAGCAATCCAATTTCTGCTGACCGGACAATTCAAAGCTTTCGTCCAGGTACTTGGCGCCCATCGCGATTTCTATAAAAGTCTAAAAAAACTCAGAAAGAAACGGGGGGAATTACTACCCTTAACTTCAACGAACAAACATCGTGAAATTTATAATGGGAGCATTATCTTTGATTTCTTTATTGCTAAAAAAAGAAAATTTTCGTCTTTAAATTTTAGTACACATGAGATTGACTAATATTATATTGCTTATTTTATTGTCAGCCTTAGCCAACGATTCTGCAGCACAGCAGTCGACAATTATTGCAGACTTCAGTAAATATTTCATTGACAATAAGGTAAAAGGATGTTTTGTGATTTATGATATGGGAAAGGACCAGCTTACCGTATCGAATCCCGAACGGTGTAAAACAGGATTTCTACCAGCTTCAACCTTTAAAATCATCAATTCTCTGATTGCGCTTGAAACGGGGGTCGCAACTGGCAA
The DNA here is from genome assembly GCA_023251475.1 of Prolixibacteraceae bacterium. Taxonomy (GTDB): domain Bacteria; phylum Bacteroidota; class Bacteroidia; order Bacteroidales; family Prolixibacteraceae; genus JAAFHB01. The sequence continues at coordinate 9,060 of JAHEYS010000148.1, read as the reverse complement.
GGATTTCCTGATTAAATGGGACGGTGTTGTTCACGATTTCACAGAATGGAACAAGGATCACACGCTTCATTCGGCGTTTAAAACTTCAGCGTACTGGTACTACCAGGAAATTGCACGTAGAATTGGCGAAGATCGGATGAAATTCTGGCTGAACAAATCAGCCTATGGCAATGAGAATTTGGGCGGAGGAATTGATCAGTTCTGGTTAAAAGGTGACATCCGGATCACCCCTATTGAACAGGCCTTGTTTTTATCACGGCTGGTAAAAGAGACTCTCCCGTTCGCGAAGCTAAACCAGCAACTGGTGAAAGAGATGATGCTTGAAAAGAGTTCGGATAATTACCGGTTTGGCGCCAAAACCGGATGGGCGATTCTACCCGACAGCACCAATATCGGATGGCTTGCCGGATATATTCTAAAAGATGGGAAATGGTATACCTTTGCCACCAACATTGAATCAAAAGGTGAGATGCCTGGTTTCCAGAAAATCCGGCGGGATATCACTTCGCAGATTCTACAACAACTGGGACTGGATAATTAAGAAAATCGGTAAAATATTAAACACCACTTAAATTATGCGCATTACCAAAGAGAACACCACCGCACTTTTTATAGATTTTCAGGATCGGCTCTTCCCATCCATGAATGAAAAGGAGACTTTATTAAAAAATACACAGTTACTATTAAAGGGATTAACCATTCTTGGGGTTCCTGTCGTCTTTACTCAACAATATACCCGTGGACTGGGTGAAACGCTGGATGAGCTCAGCTCACTCGCGCCAGCATTTTCACCCATCGAGAAGAGCGATTTCAGCTGTTTTGGTGCAGAAGAGTACCGCTATTTCCTGCAGGATCATCATAGCAGTCAGGTCATTCTGTGCGGAATTGAAGCGCATGTCTGTGTGATGCAAACGGCGGTTGATCTGAAAGAGGCTGGTTATTTTCCCATTGTCATAACTGATTGTATTACCTCCCGTACATCCCTCAGTAAAGAGGGCGCATTAGACCGTTTCCGATATGAAAATATCATGATGGCAACCACCGAATCAATCCTTTTCGAGCTTACACGATCGGCCAGATCTGGTGAATTCAGGGCAATTTCTCAACTGGTAAAATAATTATTAATAAAATAAACCGGATTTATGCTTCCTGAGGAATAAAACAGCAGGAAAAAAGAATCCTTGGAATAGCTATTATTTGAAGGTCCACAACCAGAAACAAGTTTATCTTTGCACCTTATGCAAGACGGAATAGTTGATGGAGAATAATTCGGAACAAAAAGTAAAGTTAACTGACATTGAAATAAACAGCTGTATCTCGGTTTTAGAATATTTACTGCAAAACGGCGATCAGCTTGTCCATTTATCAAAGGAGCAATATCTTCATCTGATGAAGGCTGCGGGGCAGATTACCCGGCCGGATAAAGCTGAAATCTATAAAAGGAACAAGAGTGTTAAGGTTGCCAGAAAACAGTCAGAACGTACGCATAACCGCGATGCGCGTGCTTCGACCACCATCAGGAGCGCACGCGCATCAGGTGTTTTTGAGGCGCCGCTCCAAATAGCCCCACAAGGATCCGACGCTGCAAATGAACCGCATTCTCTCCTAACCGGACAAAATTGTTACGTCTGCAAGAAACTTTATACCGGAATCCATCATTTCTACGATTCGATGTGTAATGAGTGCGGCGACCTGAATTACTCAAAGCGATTTCAGACGTGCGATATGACAGGTCAGGTGGCGCTCATCACCGGATCCAGGCTGAAAATTGGTTATCACGCCACCTTAATGATGTTACGTTCAGGCGCTGTGGTTATTGCCACGACCCGTTTCCCTGCCGATTCGGCCATACGATTTGCCAGGGAAAAGGATTTTCACAACTGGAGTCACCGTCTCCATATTTATGGTCTGGACCTGAGACATATTCCCAGCGTAGAGTTGTTTGCCTCGTATGTAGAGCAGAAATATGAAAGGCTGGATATACTGATTAATAATGCAGCACAAACCGTTCGTCGCCCATCGGGTTTTTATACCCATTTAATGGGAAATGAGTCCCTCCCGTTTCACCAACATTCTGAGCAGGTGCAGCTGCTGCTATCACATCATCAGCATTGTTTAAAAGAGATTGAAAGTTTTAATCCCCAGGAGTCTGAATCTCAGAAAGTATTGCCTGTTACCTGGAACGGACAAGCTCCGGGTATCGGGATCAGGGCTTCGGCCCAACTTTCGCAGGTACCCTATACATTCGACAATTCTGTTCAAACCAGGGAAGTTTTTCCGGAAGGAAAGCTGGATGCCGATCTGCAACAGGTCGATTTAAGAAAGACAAATAGCTGGCGGCTGAAGCTTGGACAGATCGAAACCCTTGAAATGGTAGAGGTACAGCTGGTCAATTCAATAGCGCCATTCGTGCTGTGCAATCGCCTTACCGCCATGATGAGAAAAGATTACACTGGCAGGAAACATGTGGTAAATGTTTCGGCAATGGAAGGAAAATTTCACAGTTTTAAGAAAGCTGACCGTCATCCCCATACCAATATGGCGAAAGCATCACTCAACATGCTGACCCATACTGCCGCCAGTGACCTTGCAAAAGATGGCATATTCATGAATGCGGTCGATACTGGTTGGGTTACAGATGAAGATCCTGCAGAATTGGCTAAGCACAAACAACAGGTTCACGATTTCCAGCCCCCTTTGGATATTGTTGACGGTGCAGCCCGCATTTGCGATCCGTTTATTGATGGAATAAATACAGGGAAACACTGGTGCGGCAAGTTCCTGAAAGACTATTATCCAATCAGTTGGTAACCACATTCAGACTGACCTTCCTTAAATTAGCTTTATCCTGATTTTTTCTTCCGGTATTTCAGGTAAGGGATGATGTCTTCATTTTTTATTCCGTTGGTACCGTCATATTCGATAGTGACAACGGGCACACCGGTGATCTCCTCAATCCGTGAGGTCATTGCCTCGGTTACCAGCGAGGGGCAACAATAGGATGGATTGGTTTGAATAAACAGATCGAGGTCGGGATGTTGACACATCAGGGCATTGATTTTCAGGATATTCTCCATCGATTCGCCACGCTGGAATATGTTCAGCCCAAACTGATTTAGCCAGATATCGGTCTCTGCAGATGTGGCAGGTTTTGGAACCCCGTTATAACGGTTAAAATATTTCCTGTATTTATCCTCAACCAGAGGGATCAGCGATTTCAGAAATTTAAGCTTTGCATAATTATAATAGTGCCCCTCCTTTAAAAAACGGTCAGTATTCGGATCAACAACAATCTTTATAAACTCGCTGTAAGGGGTAGTGATCACCTCTCCCCCGTTTTCCTCAATCATATTTACCAGATTCTGATTCATCAAATCATTGTCACGAACATACAGATCACCGAAAATGGCCACCTTCGGTCGTTTATTTTTCTGTGTATCAATCGATTCAAAATCAATCATAATTTTCTCAAGGATCGGTTCTTTTGGGCTTCCCTGCCTGAAGGCTTCAACCAGCCGCAGCAGCGAACGCTGAATAATTGCATCGGTAGTCCCACAGCTTTTTTCATAGGGACGGATAGAACAACCAATCTTTCGGATATAACCCCCAAACATATAGGCAAGGTAGGCATTAATGGCCGTAGGCAGCGAAAAATCGTAGAAAATCATATCTCCAAGGTATACCGAGGCTTTCTCCATCCCTTTCCCATAATTGTCGAGCAGTTTTTTCATATACCAGGGAAACATGCTGAGGTTACAGGAGAGATCGGATTTCATTATCCATAGTGCTGTATCAGAAGGATTTAAGCCGTTTAATTCAATAAACTCAATGGCGTTCTGGACAACTATATTTAAGGGGAGACACTGACCTGTGTTAAAACTCAGACTCCGGTGTATCGATTCGTTCGAATTACCGGTCAGACGGACATTAATACCACTGTTTTGAAGTACAGCCTCTAACAGCGGACCTACATAAGTATCCCATGCAGGTAGCAGCAGTGTTTTATTCTTTAAGTTTTTGGGGCCATCAAAAATGGAACCTGACGGACTGATCTCCTTAATTTCCGACTGTTGCATTATGTTGCTGAAGAGGCTGAACTCAATGGCATGTGTCCGGAGAACCTGTGAAGCATCGTTTACCAATGATCTGATGTAATCAGTCCATGTTTGGTTAACCGGCGTTTTGTTGTTAGAAATGCCAACGGATATTTTCTCTTTGTTATCAGGCGGTTGAATTTCAATCTCTTTATAATTCCTGGCGCGATGATTCCTGAAAGCCCGGATGGCTGCTTCAATACGCGTCTCATAACCAACTTTTGAATCATGCTCATCAAGCTGAAGAATCAGATAGGGCTTTTTACATCCGTTGAATATCTCCTTGAAATATTCGATCACAAAAGCATCGGGTGTACATTTGAAGGAGGTAATCAGAACCGGATAACAATTTTTTGTTCCTGCAATCACATTGGCTGCGTGGAGAATCTTAGAAGCAAATTTCCACTGAATCATTTTAACCAGTTCATCTGCATTTGAAGGTACCGTCTGATTGTCGGGAAGCATATCCATAAAAAAAGTTTTGATTCCCATCTTTTCGATTAGCTGTGGAATCGCATTATTCATTGTTGGTGATAGTACGGTATAAGGACGTCCCAGTAACATGATATGTATATCGTCACACCCTGTAATCTCGCTCTGATAAAGCCCTTTCCACTCCTCCTTCACCGAACGAACCTTCTCTTTTGCTATTTCATATGCATGACTAAGGTTTATGAATCCGGGATCTTTTAATCCGATAGATTTCACCATTCTGTAAAGTTCCAGCCTGACAAATAACTCGCCGAACGAATACCGCAGCAATGGGGAAAGCAATTTCTTATCCGAGGAAATCTTCTTCTGAACAGAAATGACCGAAGAAACGAACTGCGTATAATAGCAGTACTGCTTGTCAGTTTTGGTCTCCCTTGTCTCTTCCAGATAAACCGGCAGAAATACATAATCTGCCTTATCATAAAGGTAATTTACATGACCATGCATTGCTGCAATGGGTGAACAAAACTCGGCATTGCTTAAATGTTTCCCCTCTTTAATCACATTCAAACAGGATTCACTAGTCACAGTACGTATCGATAACTGATCAAAAAACAGACGCCAGAACAGGATCTCTTCATAGAGGTATAGTCCTGCAGGAATTCCGATCGTCAGGTTGGAAAAATTATGATTTGACCTGAATTTAAATAATTCCTCCCTTTTGTGGATCAAATCGAAATCAAATGATTTATTTTTCAGGTATTTGTCTGACTGATAATCCCTGCCGCACAGGAAACCGTAAGCTTCGGTTTGCAGACCAATCTCTGCAACTTTTAGCTTGCAATGGTTGGTGCACAATTCACAAACTTCAGATCTCACCGGAATCTGCTGCTGATACAAATCAAGCCCCCGGAATTTTGTTTTTTCACAGGGATGGTCGTAGATTTCAAGCGCCACGCCCAGAGCGCCGGTAAGATGGCAATACTTTGAAACCATGATTGGTTTCTTCAGTTTTTGTTCAAATGCAGCTACCAGTGCCCTGTTTTTTGCAGTAGCGCCCTGGAAAAATATCTTTTTCCCAATATAACCCGTCACTGCAACTTTGGTGAAATAGTTCTCACGGGTTGAGTGTAAAACTGCGGCTAATATTTCATCCGCCCGGTAGCCTGCCATCAGGTAATGGTTTAGATCGCGCTCCATAAAAACTGTACAACGGTCGCTGGTCATGGGAGAACGGACATTTTCCACCCGGGAGGAATACTCACTTAATGTACAGCCCAGTCTTTTTGCCTGCTCTTCAATAAAACTCCCTGTACCGGCGGCACAAACATTATTCATCACAGAAAACGTGACCATCCCATCCCTCATAACGGTGAATTTGGAATCCTGCCCCCCAATCTCAATGATGGTATCGGTGTCAGGATCCAGTTCCCACGCAGCACGGGCATGTGCCGTAATTTCATCAGGTATTGCATCAGCCCCAATAATTTTGCCTGCAAATTTCCTTCCCGACCCAGTGGTCCCCGCCCCTAAAATGTCAATGGTGATTTTTCGTTTTTTTGCATAATCCTGAATCGCCTCAAAAATAACCTGGACTGCCAGCACCGGTTGACCGGAGGTGGAGGTGTAAAATCCGGCTATTACCTCCTTTTTCTGTCCCAGTAATACTGCTTTTGTACTTGTCGATCCGATATCGATTCCCAGAAAAACCTGCATCTGCCTGTTTCTTTTAGGAACCAAATAAGCATCAACTTCAACACCTTTCATCACCGGGTGGCAAAGCGACTGAAACACATATCTCTCATGGGACTCAAAATCAGGATAATCAGATAACCTAAGTTGCAGCGGGGGATAGAAATACTCCCGTTCCTTTTTTTCTAAGCAAATAATATCGGTAATACTTTTCAACTTAACCATCTCAGTCCTTTCATCCCTGCAATTCATGGCCGCACCGATGGCGCCATAATCAGGCGCATACTTATCCACAATGATAGGCTGTCCGATTAATTTTGCAATATGGCCGATCACCGGCTTATTTAATGCAACACCGCCGGCAGCCACAACATTGAACAAGGATTCGCGCTTAAAAACAGTATCAACGATATTTTTTGCCAGGCCAAAACATAACCCGTCGCAGATTTCTTCCAGTGAAAACCCCTCCTGCTGGGCATGGATCAGGTCCGTTTTTGCAAATACGGCACATCGGGATGCAATTTTGGGAAAATTCCCCTTGTTTTCCCAGGCCATTCTGCTGAACTCCTGAATATTGGGCAGATTGAGCCGTTCAGCCTGCTGATCCAGAAAATTGCCTGTTCCGGCAGCACAGGAGGTATTGGATTTAAAATTAAGGTATTCCCCATTTCCATTAAAGGTCGCCAACCCGAATTTTTCAGCCCCTATTATTAATAAAGATTGTAACTCAGGGTGAAAATACTTGGCTGCGGTAATATAGGCGATCCTTGAGTCTACCATTTTCCCATTTGCGAAAATGGAAGGAGATGATGAGGTATAGCCGACTGATCTGACCGAAAGTGGATCAATATCCTTAAGTGATTCAAGCAGATGCTTCTCAATCTGACCCTTATGAAACCTATAGGAGGTGTGGATAATCCGGCTGCGATTATCAATCACTGCGACCACAATTGCGACCGAGCCAATATCAATTCCCAGATAATTTTGTTTTACCACAATATTATCTCCTTATTTGAAAAGGTGAACTTTAAAAAGCGAAATCTGCGATTATGAAGGAATAGTGGCGGCAGAAACTTCCACTTGCGAATACATACCTAAGCGAATTTTCATTAAATATACGGCAATTTCAGATGAATAAATGATCTTTTTTTCATTTGATATATATTTGTAATTTAGATAGCTGAATCAGCTCCATAAATTGGAGTCACGAAACCACCCGGAAACGAAAAGACCGGAAATGGATGGGGATTAAAATTTAGACAGATTCGAGAAATTATTCAACATAAATTAAAGAAGGTATTTTACAAACCCAAATTTCAATAATTGATATGAAGTTAGAAGATTTTGGCTATAATGACCAACTGGAAAAATTCAGAACTGATCAAAATCTTGTTAATTATCAGATAGGAAGAGTTATATCTGAGCATAAGGAACGATATATTATAAAAACAGCAGCAGGTGAATTTGATGCGGAAATTACCGGCAATATGCGTTTCAGCGCCAACAGCAGAGAGGATTTTCCTGCTGTCGGTGATTGGGTCGCACTGACAATCTATGATCCCGGTTTCTCAATCATTTATAAGATTTTCCCAAGATATTCAGTGATTAAACGGCAGGCAGTGGGTCATTTCGGAGAGGTTCAGATTATTGCTGCAAATATCGATTATGCCTTAATCGTTCAGTCCGTTGACAGGGATTTTAATATGAACCGACTGGAAAGGTACCTGACGATCTGCAATTCATCGAAAGTCAGACCGGTGATCGTAATAAGTAAAATAGACCTTGCCGATGAATTTCGGATTAAAGAAATTACTGAGCGTATTCAGGCACGGCTTAAAAATGTTCCGGTTATTGCAGTAAGTAATGAAACACAAAATGGATACCAGGCAATAGCGGAATTAATTGAGAAAGGGAAAACTTATTGTTTGCTTGGTTCTTCGGGAGTGGGGAAATCCACATTATTGAATAACCTCGCAGGTAAAACATTAATGCAAACTGATACAATTAGTAATAGTACAAGCAAGGGAAGGCATGTAACCAGTCACAGGGAACTAATAATTCTTGAAAATGGGGGAATCTTAATTGACAATCCAGGCATGAGAGAAGTTGGGATCGCAGACGCCTCAAACGGATTGGAAATCACTTTTGATTTAATTATGCAACTCGCACAACATTGCAGGTACACCGATTGTACACATACGCTTGAAGATGGCTGTGCTGTCCTCAGGGCCCTTGAAAAAGGAGAACTTGACAGAACTTCCTATGAAAATTACCTGAAGCTGGAAAAGGAAAAAGCACATTTTGAATTGACCGTAGAAGAACGACGAAAAAAAGAGAAGGAATTTGGGAAAATAGTAAAAAACTATAAAACCGAAATGAAAAAAAGATGGAGTTAGACCATAAATTGAATCTGGGATTTTTCCCGACCCCCTTGCATCTACTACCCCGACTATCAGAAAAATACCCGGGTTACAACATATATATCAAGAGGGATGATCAGACCGGTCTGGCAAGCGGCGGCAACAAAACCAGGAAACTTGAATACCTGATCCGGGAAGCGTTGGTTAACAATTGCAATACAGTAATCACCGCAGGTGCCCAGCAATCGAACCATTGCCGGCAAACAGCTGCTGCCTGTGCAGCTTCAGGACTGGAATGTCATTTGCTTCTTGGAGGAACTGAACCTGAAAAATACAACGGGAACCTGCTGCTATCCTATTTATTGGGAGCAACAATACACTTTACAGGTGAAAACAGGAAAGGTGAGGATATTGACACCTTAAAAACAGAATTGGGAAAAAACGGCAGGAGATGCTATCTCATCCCTTATGGGGGGTCCAAC
>JAHEYS010000405.1 GCA_023251475.1 Prolixibacteraceae bacterium | reverse complement strand
CTCCTTCGAATACAGGTCCGAGAGGTTTATATTTTCCCAGCCGTTCAGGTTATCAGCTCCCCCATGGACGATTCCGCCATCCACAATACCGGGAGATCCAAATCCGATACCAATAACTTTGATATTGGCTTCACCCGCCTTTTGAATCACCATCCCGATTGCTTTACTGACGGTGTTGAGTATATCGTCACGCAAGGCTTTCCCCCCAATTGAAAGTTTGTCATCAAACAGTATATCACCATCTTCCGATACAAGGGCAAATTTGACAAACGTTCCACCCAGATCAATCCCCACTGCATATTTCATAATATCAGCTATTTACATTATATTATTTTATAGTTTCCTTTCCCACATTCCATGCCTTAACTTCCAGTACCGGCCTGTTTCCATCCGAATCAGACAGAAAATAACTGGCGTCATAAGTGCGTTCTTCACCCGGTAAAAGTGTCACATAATTGTCATTCCAGTAGATGGGTAATATTGGCTGCTGAGTTGACGGATTTACCACATCCAGGAATATAAAGAAGGCGATTGATGTTGACGGATTCTTTACCTTCAGGGTAATCTTCCCAAATTTCTCATCCTGATTAAACTGATAATCATAATTCAAATTAACCTTTGGCAACTGATCCAGCGCAGTAAAATCAGCAAATTGTTTGGTTGCGGTATAAAATGGCCATGACAATTTTTTATAAGCTTCATAATCAAGGATATCCTTCTTTTTGGACAGCCAATAAATACTGTTATCAACCTCCTGGTTGCTTTTATCATAAATCCTTAGATCAAGAAACCAAACCGGGGTAAGGTTTTTAACTTCCGGAAGTTTATAAATAAATTGCGAAATGTTGGATTTGATGTTCCCTTTCCACTGGTCAGAAAATATCTCCCTGGAATTAAGATCAAAAATCCTGATTTTCACGGTAAGATCTTTTGCTTCCGCCAGATCTTCATTCGCCAGATAGATATCATTGAAACCGTACCGGTAAATGGCGTGAAGTGGTGTGCATCCCTTTTTAACGCCATAGAATGAACCATTTGGCTGAAGATAGGTGTCGTATAACTGCCAGATCATTTTAGGCCATGCGGAGTTAAGCTGCCACTGCACCAGTCCGGTACTTTTGGGTTTATGGGCAATGAAAGCCTCGAACTGTGGACGCATAATTTCGTAGTTGTTAACCTGAGCCTTGAAGGAAAATTCTTCCGCAGATGAAGATTTTCCATATCGGCTGTTAATTGCACTGATATCCCGGTCGAGCGTAGTAAACTCGTTCCTTCCGGTGTGATATTCCCAGTATTTTTTATCAATCGGCCACAAACTGGCTTCGGGAAGCATTTTCCTTAAAGAGGCCAGAGGTGGTATAGCAGCACCGGGACAGGTCTCGGTATTAAAGCCCCACGCTCCCCCCAGCTTTGTGTCGGTAAACCAATAGTAGGGAGGCGTCCAGGCATAAGGCCCCATCATCTTCATTCCGGTGGGACCACTGATCTCACTAACCAGGGGAACTGTTGCCACTACATTATTATCCTCGGTTCCTGCGCCTCCGGCAGAGGTGGAATAAGGTCGCGACGGATCGTATTTTTTGAAAAGCTCCACATATTTCAGCTCCAGTTTCGGACATGGCAGCTTATCGCTTCCCAACATCCATAAATAGATGCTTGGATGGTTTCGCAGCCACAACATCTGGTCTTTCCATGATGCGGACAACAACGCAATATCCTCATCATTTACAGCTCCGCCATATTTCTCGTGACATGGTTTTTTCAGGTACTCCTCCCATTCCCAAATACAGTTATAACCAATCATGACCAATATACCGTACTCATCACACAGGTCATACAGGTTTTCATCCTTACCCCAAAATCCTTCACACCGGATGCTGTTCAGATTCATGTGGCGGATATAACGCATCTGAGCCTCCACCGATTTCCGGGTATCACGCAGGAAAATATCATCTGCCCAGCCGCCACCTTTGACCAGGATGAATTTCCCGTTGATTTCAAAAGTTCGGTTCTTCTCTTTGTTCAGGTAACTGCGCATCTCCCTGATTCCATACTTCTTATCGACCCGATCAATCACTTGGTTGTCAGCTATAAACTCCGTTTTCAGGTTATACATCTTTGCTTTCCCCATCCCGTTAGGCCACCACAATTCGACATTCTTTACAGACAGCTGGGGGAACTCGTCGGAGGTAAACCTGTAGGATAATGTATCTCCGGCATTTACAGTCACTTTTTTCTCAACCACACCCACCTCATAATCCACACGCAACGTCCCCTCAACCGGTTTATCCAGACTGTTGACTAATTCGGCCTGGATAAACAGATTAGCCGCACTTTTCGATATGGTGTCGACTTTTGAATAGACAAATGGACTTCTGATTTTTATCCCTGCATTGATTTCGAGAAATACCTCCCTGAAAATACCCATGCTCCGGTCTGAAGGGATGGGGTTCCAGTCGCAAAAGCCGAGAGAATATTCCCCATAGGCGTACTGGGATAATTTTAAAGCGATCGTATTTTCACCTGCCTGAATATAGGGGTTGATGTTATAGGTAAACATCCGGTAAGTTCCGGCAAATAAATCTTTCCCGGCAACTTTCTTCCCGTTGATCCACAAATCGGCACGATAGTTTATTCCGTTAAAACGAAGGGAGACTTTTTTCTTAAGATCAGCGCCGCTGAGTTTAATGGTTGTACGATACCACCAGGGTTGCTGAAATTGGAGGGTATCCACATTTCTCATATTGATCCCAAATGTAGGATCTTCTATCACCTTATTTGTTGCCAGGCTTCCCAAAACAGTTCCGGGGACGATTGCCTGGTACCACGATCGGGTATCAAATCCATTTTGGGAGATGGCTTTCTCATCCGCCCCTTTTAATTTATCTTCTGGTTGCATTTTCCAGTTGTCAGATAGCACCTCAACTCTTGAAGTGATCACAACGTCAGACTTTGTGCAGCCGGAGATAAAAAAAATGGAAAAAACAAAAAATAAAATAGCGGATGAGCAATTAAATTGTTTTATCATCTGGAAATAATTTGATTTATAAAAATGGGGAGTAATTTTCAAATCGCTCATATTAAGAGAATTAAAATTTGTTCCTGAATAACTATGCATCATAGGAATGAAATAAGTTGATGGTTAAATCTACTCTACCTGGTTTGCCGGTAACAGAATCAAAGAAAAAAGATTAGGCTAAGATTTACTTCAAGTATTTTATTCAGTTTGCATTCTAAATTAACCCTATATTGGGATTTAATTAATGAAGGCAGTGAAAAAGGTTAAAATTCTTAATAAATATAACTGATTTATTTAAGAACCCGACAGTAATATTGGAAATTTTTTGAAAAATAAAGATTTTATCTTCCTGGGCGACGAAGAAATCTTTTGGATCTGAAGATTCAATTAACGAGGGTAAAATCTTTTGGGCAGGTTTACTTCAACTAAAAATCGATAACTATTAGCTGGCTTTAAGTTCATAGGTTAGAATACTTTTGTCAGCAACCATCCTTGCAAATTCCAGACATGCCAGAATATCCTCCTTCTCAAGTACAGGATATGCCTCCATAATTTTGTTTGTGGTTTCCCCTGCAACCAGAAAATTGAGAATTGTTAACCCTGTTTACTGATTTTTTCCAGTTTTTCAAGGTTAATCACCTTAATTTTTCTCCCATCCATGGCGATCACCTTCTCGCCGGCAAAGGTTGAGAGCGTTCGGATGGCGTTGGAGGAGGTCATATTGGAGAGATTGGCCAGATCTTCGCGCGGCAGATAGACCCGCAGGGTCTTGTTATCGTGCTCAAAGCCATATTTTTCAATCAAAAGAAGAATTGATTCCGCAAGCCGTCCGCGAATATGTTTCTGGGTCAGACTGACCGTGCGGTAATGTGAAAACCCAAGTTCCAAAGCGAGATCCTTCAACAGGGCCAGGGAAAAATTGTAATTTTTTAATAACACATTATAAAGGATATCGGGGGGAATGGTAATAATTTCGGAGTCTTCGATGGCAATTGTAGTTCCATTATGAGGTTCACCAGCGATCAGTGAACGGTAACCTATCAGCCCGTTACGGGGAATCATCCTGATAATCTGGTCTCTGCCGCCAATACCCTCCTTGATCAGCTTTACCATCCCCTCTTTCAGGTATTGCATACCAACCGGCATCTCCCCTTCCCGGTAAACAAAATCGTTCTTTTTATACCGCGTCACCTCGTGGTTCTTTTCAAGAATAGCCTTTTCCTCGGGTTTTAAAAGATTAAATATACAATTCTCACCCTTAAACTGACTCTCATAGAATTGACCTGAATCCAACATTGATTGCCCGATTATATGTTTTAAAACATCAAAATTAAATATTTTATCTAATTATAACGCATATTTTGCAACAAGAGGCATTTTTCGTCCAAATCCGAATGCTTTTGAGGATACACGAAGGATGGGGGGGGTCTGAAAACGTTTGTATTCATTCCTGTTAACCATCAAAACGGTGCGGTGAACAGTTGCCTCATCAAATCCCATTCCGATAATTTCGGCAGGACTCCTGGCAAGTTCGATATAATCAAATAATATCTTATCAAGCACTCCATAATCCGGAAGTGAATCTGAATCTTTCTGATCAGGCCGTAATTCGGCAGAAGGTGGTTTGGTAATTGTATTCAGAGGGATCACCTCCTGATTCCTGTTGATATACTTTGCCAGTTCAAATACATCAGTCTTGTAAACATCGCCCAGCACTGACAATCCGCCGTTCATGTCGCCGTAAAGCGTCCCGTATCCAACGGCAGATTCGCTTTTATTGGAGGTATTCAATAAAATATGTCCGAATTTATTCGACAAAGCCATCAGCAAGGTTCCACGGATACGGGCCTGTATATTCTCTTCGGCAATATCGTGAGCCCTCCCGCCGAAAACAGCCTCCAGCGTTGAATCGAAGGCGTCAACAATGGGGTGGATTTTAATGATATCGTATTTCACACCAAGATTTTCCGCCAGTTTTACGGCATCATCGACTGAATGATCAGAAGAAAATTTTGAGGGCATCAAAAGGACATGAATATTTGCCGCTCCAAGGGCTTTTTC
>JAHEYS010000147.1:10195-16582 GCA_023251475.1 Prolixibacteraceae bacterium | reverse complement strand
GCCGCACAAACCAGCAAACAGTTTAATGATATTGTGATATTTGCAGATAGTACGCGCGTCAATTCAAAGGTGGAGGCAAGGGCTGTAAAGGTAACCGCTTCGCTGAACTTTCCCGCCACAACCAAAGGCGAACAGCTGCTGGTGAAAGTTGCCATCAGTTCTGCCAGTATCGATGGTGCATTAGCTGGTTTAGCTGAGGTTAAAGGATGGGATTTTGATGCGGTTAAGAAGAGTGCCGGAGATGCCTGGGAAAAAGAGCTGGGTAAAATAAAAGTGACCTCTCCCGATTCAGCATTCAAACAGACCTTCTATACAGCAGCGTATCACTGTTATTTTGCCCCCTTCCGGTTTGACGATGCTTTGGGAAACTATACCGGCGCGGATAAAAAAATTGACCATGGGAAAAATATCTATACCCTAAGCTCATTATGGGACACTTATCGTGCAGCAGCGCCATTGTTTACCCTGACTCAAACAGAACGCTTGCCGGCGATAATTACTTCATGGCTTGAATTTTACAAACAGCATGGCCTTCTCCCTTCATGGGAACTGTATTTCAATGAGGCCAATGTAATGCCTGGCTATCACGCAGTTCCAATTATTGCGGATGCCATTTTAAAGGGGGTGGAGGGTTTCGATTATGCATTTGCCTATCGTGCAATGATCACTACTGCAAATGAGGATATCCGCGAGTCAGATCATTACCGCAGGTATGGTTATGTCCCAGATGACCTTGACCCGCGGCAACGGGGAGTCACAAAAACCGTTGAATACGCCTTTGATGACTGGTGCATCGCACAGGTGGCAAAGCGGCTGAACAAAACCTCAGACTACAATGAATTTATGAAAAGGAGTGGCTACTGGAAAAACGTATTTGATTCCTCACTTGGATTTGTACGGCCAAAAGATGCAAAAGGTCAGTGGATGCTGCCGTTTAATCCCAGGGAATCAATTGGTTTCCAGGAGGGTAACGCATGGATCTACACCTGGTATGTTCCTCAGGATCCCTATGGTCTGATTCATGAAATGGGTGGGGCTGAAAGATTTGCACAGAAACTGGATTCACTTTACAGTTCGCCTGATGCACGCCACAGTGAACTTAAAAATCATGGATACTACGGCTTATCAGAGTTTTCAAATGAACCAAGCCATCATGTCCCTTATCTTTACAGTTATGTGGGTAAACCCTGGCAAACGGCAGAGAAGGTGAATCATATTCTGACGAAATTTTACAGCAATCAGCCAAATGGATTATGCGGGAATGACGATTGCGGACAAATGAGCGCCTGGTACGTTTTAAGTTCAATTGGATTTTATCCGGTAAATCCTGCGAGCGGGGAATATGTTTTTGGTACTCCGCTGGCCGCAATGTCGGAAATTATCCCCGGCAACGGAAAACATTTTGTTGTAAAAGCGGAGAATCTTAGCAAAAGCAATATTTACATCCAAAAGGTAACTCTAAACGGAATCCCATATAAACAGTCATTTATCAGGCATGCGGATATTTTAAAAGGAGGGGAGCTGGTGTTTTTCATGGGCGGAAATCCCTCTAAAACCTGGGGTACAGAACCGGATGATCTACCGGGTAGGGGGAATGAAAAATGAAAGAATGAAAAATGAAAGAATTAAAATAAAGCAATGAAGATTTTCCTGTTAATATTTATGCTGTTATGTGGCACCCTTCTGAAGGGGCAGATGGTCCCATTTTATTCGGCAGCCAATGATAAATACGGATACAAAGATGCCAAAGGGGTAGTGATTGTCGCGCCAAAATACGACCTGGCTTACACTTTTGATGAGGAGCGGGCGGCAGTGCGGCTAAACGGGAAGTATGGATATGTGGATCAGAAAGGGAAGGAGATTATCGCTCCGAAATATGATAATACCTGGAAATTTATTGGTGGTCTTGCTGCAGTGAAACTAGGGGATAAATATGGGTTTATCGATAAAAACGGGAGGGAAGTTGTTCCCCCCATCTACGAGAACGGATACAACTATCATGGAGCGTGTTGCTATAAAGGGCAGATCCATGTAAAAGAGAACGGGAAATGGAAGATTATTAAAATTGCAAAATTTTAAATTCTGTCCTCCTGTTTAAGGCTCTTCCCGCATCTGTAGAATTGTCACCTACCGGGACCGAAAATCCGTACCCCTTACTTCTGAGTCTTGATGGTGAAATACCATTGGCAATTAAATATTGCACCACTGCTTCAGCACGATTCCCCGAAAGAGGCAGGTTATAATTCTCACTGCCCTGCAGGTCGGTATGACCACCGATTTCGATTACCAAACCGGGATTCTTTTTCATAAAATCAACAATTTCCATCAACTGCACTTTGGATTCGGGCTTTAATTGAAATGAGTCGGTTTTGAAAAAGATATTCTTCAGGATGGTCGCCTTCCCCTTTTCAATAGGATCGAGCTCAATTTCCAGGTTCATGGGTTGCTGACGACTGGACGAGGCAATTAAATTGAAATTTTCGGAATGGAAAAGGTACCCCTCCTTTGAGATGTTCAGGCCGTAATTGCGTCCTGAAGGGAGACAGAAAAGAAATTCGCCATCATTCTCAAAAGGATAAAGATGCTGTACTAAACTGTTTGTAACCAAATCGTTCAGAATAATATCCGCGAAAATTCTCTCTCCCGTCTTTCGGCTGATCACTTTCCCTTTTACCCACGACACCGGGTCGGGACGATCACCGGCCGGTATCTGAAAAGAATAGATATCACGTCCGCCCGGTCCGGCGCTGTTTGAAGTAAACCATCCCTTTTCACCCGTGACCTCAACCACCAGGCCCTCTTCATCCGCCGAGGTATTAACCGGATAACCCAGATTCTGCGGAGGCAATTGTTTGATGCTGTCAAGTTTGATAAAAAAAAGATCTTTCCCTCCCATTCCGGGCCAGAAATCAGAGGAGAAATAGAGTGTTTTTCCATCGGCATGGATAAAGGGGGAGAGGTCATTCCCGGTTGTATTTACCGATTCAAGGTTTGCCACCTTTCCGTAAACAGGGTATCCTTCGGGAGAAACGCCCAGTCGCTCCGCTCTCCAGATATCCATTTTCCCTTTTCCTCCGTTCCGGTTACTGGTAAAAAAGAGCCACCGTCCGTCGGCTGAAACCGATGGTTGCGATTCCCAGGCCCCTGAATTGACCGGCGCTCCAAGATTTACCGGCTCGGACCAGATCCCTTTCTGCCTGACAGACAAGTATAAATCGCAGCTACCTAAACCCCCGGGTCTGCCACATCCTGTAAAGAAAAGGAGTCGTCCGTCCGCCGAGATACATTGCGCCCCTTCATTTTCGTGCGTATTAATTGGAGGTCCTAATGGCAATGCATCTTGCCATCCTGAACTATCCTTTTGTGAAACATAGAAATCTTCCTGCGGCCAGGCAATCTTCCCTCCATCTTTATCATGCTTTATCAATCGCGTAAATACCAGTGTATTCCCTTCTCCGTTTAGACAGGGCCAGTACTCATCTTCCTTTGAATTGATAGCAGAACCTGCATTCTCAGGATGAAATCCAACAGGAGATTCAACGGCTTTGAGCGCAAAACGGCACGATTCAAGGAGCCGGTTTTCACTGGCGGTCAGCGGGTTTTTTAGTTGATTGTACCGTTCCATGTGTTTTAATGCTTCTGAATAGTTGGCTTCACCGTACAATAGGTCAGCAAGATACTTATACCCCTGGGGAAACCGGTCAGCGCTTATATTGAGTCCCTTCAGAAGCGCTTCACGTTCAGTTTGCTTCTCACCCGTATCATGGTAAATATCAGCCAGTCCAAACCATGCCATAAAGTATTGAGGATCATTTTTTATGATTTTATTCAGCAAAGCAGTTGCCTTGACCCTGTTACCCCCCTGAGCCTCTGTTTTTGCTTCATTATACAGTTGGTCAGAAACTTTTGACGACGATTTGTTTTTCTGAGCAATACAATTAGCTGTAAAGAGGATAAGGAATATGAAAATTAACTTTCCCATTTTAAGATTTAACATCTATGACAAAGTTATATAAGTTATAGAATTTATTACCTGGTATAAAGGGCAATCTGGTTTATTCTGAAGTAAAATACTACCTCTTGCTGGTTCCCCCTCAGTCTTGAAAAAGATATTGCCCAAAATAATCTATTCCGTTATTGGGGACAAAAAAACCGCTCCGGAAAAAACCGAAGCGGTAGCTTTAATTGTATGTTATTGTATTATAGGCTATTGACTGCATTCAAGTCTTCGAATGCCTGTTTTAAACGGGCAATCAAAGTCTCCTCACCCTTGCGTAACCAAACGCGCGGATCGTAGAATTTTTTATTTGGCTTGTCAGCGCCATCAGGATTTCCGATCTGACCCTGCAGATAACCGCGGTTAGCTGCCTCAAACCCACGGACACCATCCCAGTATGCCCATTGTGTATCGGTATCAATATTCATCTTAATCACACCGTAGCTGATTGCTTCGCGGATTTCGGCATGTGTTGAGCCTGATCCTCCGTGGAATACAAAGTTTACAGGATGTGTATCGGTTATACCCAGTTTCTCTTTGATATAATCCTGGGAATTCTTCAGGATAACGGGATTCAGTTTTACATTTCCTGGTTTGTAAACGCCATGGACATTTCCAAAAGAGGCAGCGATGGTAAAGTTAGGAGAAACTTTGCTTAACTCCTGGTATGCATAAAAAACATGTTCAGGCTGAGTGTATAGCAGACTGTTATCTAAACCGCTGTTATCAACGCCATCTTCTTCTCCACCGGTGATTCCAAGTTCGATTTCAAGGGTCATCCCGATCTTGCTCATCCGTTCGAGGTAACGTTTGCTGATTGCGATATTCTCTTCGATGGGTTCTTCGGAAAGATCAAGCATATGAGAACTGAAAAGTGGTTTTCCCGTTTCAGCAAAATTCTTTTCACCTGCATCCAAAAGCCCGTCAATCCAGGGAAGTAATTTTTTGGCTGCATGATCGGTATGAAGGATAACACGCACTCCATAAGCTTCAGCAAGGGTGTGAATGTGTTTTGCCCCGGCGATTGCTCCAAGAACAGCAGCCTGCTGTCCTTCGAGTTTTAATCCCTTTCCGGCATTAAAGGCAGCGCCTCCATTGGAAAACTGAATCATTACAGGCGCATTGACCAATTTTGCGGCCTCCATAACAGCATTCACCGTTGAAGATCCAACAACGTTAACTGCCGGAATAGCAAATCCATTGGCTTTTGCCACCTTAAATACATACTGTAAATCGTCACCTGTTACAACACCCGGTTTTACAACATCTGATATTTTATTCATAATTCAATGATTAATTTTATAATTCACAAATTTACGTCATTCCTTTAACAAATAATGACAAAAAAGGTTAAGATTTAGTTAACAAAATTGTGGTCAGAAAAGTTGCAGCAAATTTCTGAAAGACAAAATTTATTGATAAATTTATCTCCTAATTTCATTCATTCATTATTATGGTAATCAGCTACAAAACACTGGGTCTGGTAAACTCGAAAGAGATGTTTGCCAAAGCAGTTAAAGGTGGGTATGCAATCCCTGCCTTTAATTTTAATAATATGGAGCAGTTGCAGGCAATTATCAAGGCCTGCGTGGAAACCGGTTCTCCCGTGATCCTGCAGGTTTCAAAAGGGGCTCGCGAATATGCCAATCAGACCTTACTCCGCTACATGGCAGAAGGTGCGGTTCAGTATGCAAAAGAGATCAGTAACGGGGTGGGTATTCCTATCGTTCTGCACCTTGACCACGGTGACAGTTTCGAAACCTGTAAGAACTGTATCGACATGGGATTTTCGTCTGTAATGATTGATGGATCACATTTCCCCTATGAGAAAAATATTGAAATTACACGTCAGGTGGTTGAATATGCCCATCAGTTCGATGTTACTGTTGAGGGCGAACTGGGAATTCTATCCGGAATTGAGGATGATGTGATTGCTGCAAAATCGATTTATACCAATCCGGACGATGTTATCGACTTCACCCAAAAGACGGGTGTTGATTCTCTCGCCATCTCAATTGGCACCTCGCACGGCGCAAACAAGTTCACTCCGGCACAATGTACCCGCGACGAGAATGGGGTCCTGATCCCTCCACCACTTCGGTTCGACATCCTCGAAGAGATTGAGAAGCGGATGCCTGGATTCCCCATCGTTCTGCACGGCGCGTCATCTGTTCCTGCCGATCTGATCAAAATAATCAACGAAAACGGGGGAGCGATGAAAGATGCAGTTGGCATTCCCGAAGGGCAACTCAGACGGGCGGCCGCCTCATCGGTGTGCAAAATCAATATCGACTCCGACGGACGACTCGCCATGACTGCAGCGATCAGGCAGGTAATGGCGACCAAACCAGCAGAGTTCGATCCACGGAAATACCTCGGCCCGGCCCGCG
>JAHEYS010000147.1:0-10185 GCA_023251475.1 Prolixibacteraceae bacterium | reverse complement strand
AGGCGCTGAAAGTGCTTTACAAACATAAAATCAGTGATGTATTGGGCTCAGGCGGCGCGGCATAAATTGTTACGGACCTGACTACAAACAATTTTACACCACAGAGTGACTCAATTTGAATAACCCCGGTGACGCTTGCGAAACCGGGGAAAAGTTGATAAATCAGAACAATTAATTGTTTTGTTATAAATCATTTTGTAAATTTGCAGGATTGATAATAAAATGCAAATTGAAATGATTCCCGAATTGTCACAAATGCAAATTGGTCGGCGGATAGCTGAACTGCGTAAAAAGAAAGGATTATCGCAGGAAAATCTGGCAAGAAATGTCAAACTATCGAGACCTTCATTGGCTCAGATTGAGTTGGGGAACCGATGCATTGATCTGGTTGAATTCTACCGGTTGTCAGTTGTTCTGGAATTTTCGTTGGATGATTTTATGTCTGAAAGTTTTTCAATTGGCAAAACCACTGCCATTCAGCCCAATACCGATAAAAAAGAATCCGAGGAACGGATTTCTATTCCTGTATTGAATGTATCCAAATTTAAAAATGTATTGCTCTATATTTTGGAACGATGCGCAGGAAAGCCCAATGTTGGCGAGACTGTCCTTTATAAGCTACTCTATTTCTGTGATTTCAATTATTATGAGTTGTATGAGGAGCATTTAACGGGCGCTTCTTACCGTAAGTTGCCATTCGGCCCTATCCCGGGCGGATTTGATGATATTATTGGTCAAATGATTGAAAATAAGCAGATACAAAAGATTAAAACAGAATATTATTCTAAAATTCAGATTCGTTTTATTCCACTGGTCAAAGCAGATCTGACCGGATTAAAAGCGACGGAAAAGGAGGTGATCGACAAAGTTATTGATCAGATGGGCGATTGGGCAGCTACGACGATCAATGATTATTCACATAAGGATTTGCCGTGGGAGGTAGCCGACGATGGCAGGGCAATTAGTTATGAATTAGCATTATACCGCGAGAGTCCCTACTCTGTAAGAGTTTATGATGATGATTAATGTACGAATTGAAACGCTGCCAGAATTTCAGAAAGATCTTAAGCGACTCCTCAAAAAATATCGGACATTAAATGATGATTTGGAAGAGGTGCGGACAATTTTAAGGGTGAAGCCCGATGAAAGACCACCTTTTAGTTTTCGAATTGACAACCTGGGAATAGAAACCTGCATAATCAAGGTTAAGAAAATTGCCTGTAGGTCGCTTAAAGGGAAAGGGGTAAATTCCGGCTTAAGATTGGTTTATGCTTACTTCAAAGAGGAAGGGAAAATTGTCTTTATCGAACTTTATCATAAAAACGAAAAAGGGGATATAGATCGGGAAAGAATTAATCGGAATTTTAAAGTATAGATGAAAAATATTGTAAAGAATAGCAAAGGGTTTAAGATCTTAACATATTTTTGACTACTGTAATATTTGAATTCCCAAAATTGTGTACTTCTTTAGCTGAATAATTGACTATTCAATCAGCTCACCTTTCCCGTACCGGGTAATCAACGGTTCATTTCCGATGCAGTCGATAACCGTTGACGGGATATTCCCGCCGAATCCTCCATCGATCACCAGATCAACGAGATCTGTGAATTTTTCATGAATCAGTTCAGGGTCGGTGGTGTACTCGATAATGGTATCTTCGTCTTTGACAGAGGTAGAGAGTATTGGATTCCCCAGTTCCTTCACGATCTCACGGATGATATTATTTTGGGGGATACGAATCCCGATACTCTTTTTGTTATTCCTGAAAAGTTTGGGAATATTGCTGTTTGCATTCAGGATAAAGGTGAATGGTCCTGGCAGATTCTTCTTCATCAGTTTAAAGACACTGTTGGGAATCGGCTTGCAATAGTCTGATATATTGCTCAGATCATAAAAGATAAAGGAGAAAGCCGCCTTTTCAGGCTTTACATTTTTAATCCTTGCCACCCGTTCAACTGCTTTGGATTTTGTGATGTCGCATCCGATACCATAGATCGTGTCGGTGGGAAAAATGATCACACCTCCATCCCGAAGTATTTCAACCACCTTCAGTATCTCTTTTAGATTTGGATTTTCGTCGTATAACCTGATGAGCATTGCCAAACGATCTGACTGTTAGACATTCTTTTAATGCACCGGCGAAAATATGGATTTTTCGCGGTACTTTTGCCAGTTCGCTAAAATAAACGAACGATTAATTTTAGAATGAATGGCTTCACCCGAATTGGTTAAAACAGCCGATGGTTCCCATACCCTTTTTGTAAAAACGTTGGGTGAACATTATCACTCCACCTTTGGCGCCGTTCAGGAATCGGTCCATATTTTTATCGAAGCGGGGTTGAAAGAATGCAATAAAGTTGAACTTAACGTGTTTGAAGTGGGATTTGGCACAGGACTCAATGCCTATCTTACCCTATTGGAAACGTTTAAAGCAGATCTGAGCATCCGGTATATTACAGTTGAGAAATATCCCCTGACAGCCGAAATCTGGTCATCACTCAATTACCCGACAACCATTCCCAAAGGGGATCCGGAACTATTCCGCCGTCTCCACGAAGCCAGGTGGAACGAAACGGTGAAAATCACTGATCAGTTTTCTATTCTTAAGTTGGATTCGGATTTGTCAGATGTCGATTATTCGCCTTTGCAACCCTTTGATCTGATCTATTTTGATGCATTCTCACCCGAAAAGCAACCAGAACTATGGGAGACACCGGTTTTTAACAGGATTTCAGATCATAGTTCACCCGGGGGAATAATGGTAACCTACTGTGCCAAAGGGGCGGTCCGCCGGTCACTCATTGAGGCGGGATTTACCGTTGAGCGGCTTCCCGGCCCGCCAGGAAAACGGGAGATGCTCAGGGGGACGAAACCGGGCGTTTCGATGTTTTAACGCGCCGGAAATTCATGATAAAAGGTAAATATCAGGTTCAGTATTGGTTATCTACCCCATACCTCCCTGCAGCCAATCAATTAATTCTTATTTTTTAACCATTTAAACAAAAAATGAGTTATAGATTTCACAATTAAATTTCTATCTTCGCACCTTTTAGAATAAACATTTAAAATTTATAAGAAAACGGTTATGCAAATCAAATCTCTGGTTGTTACATTAGTTGCAGGAACTTTATTATTAGGCTCTTGCAATGCACCAAAAAGTTCAAAAGTCCAGCTGAAATCCCTGGCAGATTCAGCAGCCTATGCAATTGGAATTGATATAGGTAATAATATTAAGAAAAATCTTCCTACCGCTCCGGGAGGAAAAGATCTGGATCAGAAAATTATTTTAGCTGCTTTCACTAGTGCCCTTAGCGGTGATTCTTCCCAGATTCCTTCTGCCAAAGTTACAGCAGTAACACAAAGCTACTTTATGAAGGCTCAGGCTGCTGACGGCGCCAAAGCCAGCGAAGCCGGAAAAAAATTCCTTGCTGAGAACGGAAAACGTTCAGAGGTGACCACCACAAAAAGCGGACTTCAGTATGAAATTCTGAAGGCTGGTACAGGACCAAAACCTTTGGCAACTGATACCGTTGTTGTTCATTATCATGGTACCACAATCGAAGGAAAAGTATTTGACAGTTCAGTTGACCGCAAACAGCCTGCTAAATTCCCTGTCAACCAGGTTATTCCAGGATGGACAGAAGCGCTTCAGCTGATGCCTGTTGGTTCAAAATGGAAATTGGTGATCCCATCTGAAATCGCCTACGGTGAACGTGGTGCAGGTGCAGACATCAAACCTAATTCAGTACTTGTTTTTGAAGTTGAACTTCTTGAAATCAAAAAATAATTTGATTTTTTAAATTACTTTTGGGGAATAATCCCCGCTTGAAGAATCCGGGATTATTAATTCCGGATTTTTTTTTCAGGTAACTTAAATAAAAAAGAATATGAGCTTTAAAACAACAGGAAAAGTATTGCAGATTCTTCCCGAAATAAAGGGGACAAGTGCACGCGGAGAGTGGAAAAAGCAGGATTTTGTCATTGAAACGGCTGAGGAACAATATCCTAAAAAGATATGTTTCACGCTGTTCAACGACAAAAACGGTACTTTTGATAAGATTAAACCCAATATGGAGGTAGAGGTTTCGTTCAGTATCGAATCGCGTGAATACAACGAAAAATGGTTCTCAAACATCAATGCATTCAGGGTTGACCTGGTCCAGTCAAACAGCGGCGCCGGGAATACTCCCCCGCCATTTTCAGCCTCAGATATCCCCCCAATGGGCGATCCGGATGACAAGGACGATCTTCCTTTCTGATCATCCTCTTATTCAACGACAAAGCCTCCGGATCACGGAGGCTTTGTCGTTGAATATCTTTTGCAATCAAACCTTACCTTATGGGAATCTGCCGTTTAAAGTCCTCCTCAAGGGAGATAAATGTCTCGGTTCTTGATATTCCATCAATCGCCTGAAGATCAGTATCAATAATCTTCATCAGGTGTTTGTTGGTTTTAGTCTGAATCTTTATGAAGATGGCATACTGACCGGTTGTATGATGACATTCAACAACCTCAGGGATTTCCCGGAGCTGTTTTAATACCTTCTTGTCATAACTGACCTTTTCAAGATAAATCCCCATATAGGCGGTCGTATTATACCCAAGTTTCTGGGGACTAACCAGAAATTCGGAACCAATAATTATTCCTACTGCCACCAATCGCTGAACACGCTGGTGTATTGCAGCGCCTGAAACCCCACATTCTCTGGCCACCTCCAAAAAAGGAATTCTGGCATTTGCGGTAATCAGTTTGAGAATCTTCCTGTCCAGATCATCAATATGAACACTTTGTTCCTTGAAATCTTCTTCTAATTCAATATTGTTCTTCTTCACGATACTTTCAATTTGATACAAAAATGGCTAATTATTTTTAATTTTCTTACATTCCAAATAAAAAACTTGTCGGATAAGTTTAACTCTATCGCAGATGCAATGTAGGCATGTGATGCAAACAGATCATTGACCAATTGTCTTATTTTAATTGGAGGCTGTTGGAAATCCGCTTCCTGAAGGACTCTGAAAAGCCCTGAGTCCAAATTCAGGAAGAATAGCAAAAATATGATCGAAGATTTCTGCCTGTAAATCCTCGTAAAGATCGGACTTTTGAGCTTTGCTGAAAACAATAACCTCTACTGGCAGCCCTTTGTCGGACGACTGCAGAAGACGAATAATACGGGTCATGTTCTCATGAATTCCGGGATGTGCGCGACAATAACCTTCCAGATATTTTTTAAATAGCGAAAGGTTTGTAGGGGTATCGAAAATATTCATCTTTAATGCCTCTACGTTCAGATCATCCTGATAATCATCTCCATTCGATGAATCTGTAATAATAAATTCATTAAACATGGGTAACTTGTTTATCCGTTCGAGCATCTGTTGATCGCACAGACGAATGCTTGAAATGTCAAGATTGACCGTTCGTTGAATTCTGCGACCTCCCGATTCGATCATCCCGTTCCAGTTGATGACCGACTCTGCAACAAGGGAATAGGTTGGAATTGTAGTAATGGTTTTATCCCAGTTTTGTATTTTGACAGTCGTTAACGTGATATCGTGAACTGTTCCGTCAACATTAAACCGGGGAACGGTGATCCAGTCACCAGGTTTCAGCATGTTATTCGCTGCCAGTTGAATGCTGGCAACAAAACCCAAAATGGCATCCTTAAATACCAGCAAAAATACCGCTGCCATAGCTCCCAGCCCGGCGAACAGGCTTGAGGGGTTTCTGTCAATAAGAATTGCCACAATGAAAATCGCCCCAATAAAATAGATCAGAATTTTCACCAATTGAACATAACCCTTAATGGGGCGATCTTTCGAATAGGGATAGGTGTTGTAGATTTCCTGCGCTGCATTTAAAAACCGGATAAATGCAGTTATAATGATTGTCGCAAGATAGATATGGGCCAGTCCGCGGATGAATTCATCAAACCATTGAATATCCTCACCTGTAAAACCGGCGGAACTGAAAATGATGATTGCCGGTATAATATGGGTCAATACATGAAAAACCTTATGGGCAAATAGGGTGTCGTCCCAAATACCCTTTGTCCGTGAGACAATTCGCCCCACCACCTTTACGAATATTTTCCTGATGATCAGAAAAACAATAAAGGCCATAATGATGAGCAGCAGAAAAGAGATCAGGGCTGAACCGTAGACTGCCATCCGCATTAAAAAACCATAGCTCAGCAATAACTCTTTCACATAATCATACAATACTGACATAACCTCAAATATTTATTAATCAGAAATCACTAATTTTTACATGCACAAAAGTAGAAATTATCTTTGTATAAGAAATGCAGATGAAAAAGGGTGTGAACCCGTTACTGTAGAGAGTAAATACGGTCTGCTACGAGTGTGGTAAAGTGGTGAATTAATCAAAATGGATTATATTTGTTTAAATTAATTTCCCATGGAAATCTTAAAGTCTTTTCCGGATGGGACAGTCAATAAACCGCAGGTAAATGGGGCTCTAAAATGGTCATAAGATATCGCAAATCGTCTTTCAATAATTTAACGAAAATCAGGGGTTTTAAATATCCTCAAGGTCTGGAAATAGCAGTGAGGAAGTTTCTAATCAGGCTATTTCTCCTTTTAGGTCCGGCATCGGTTTGTGCCTCTCCGGTATTTGATAACTTTTTCACGGGTGATGTCCTGCGTTTCGATTATCTTCTTTCGGGAAACTACAATACAACCACTATATTCCCGGGAGAAATCAGAAAAGAGAGAATCTGGAGTGGATCACAGAATAACCTGATCGACAATCTGCACCTTGGGACCTATCGTTTTCAGGTTTTTGATCAAGAAAGTGGGGCACTCATCTTTTCAAAAGGGTTTTCCCCGATTTTCCAGGAGTGGCAAACGACAAGGGAAGCTAAATTGACCGGAAAGGCCTTTTACCAGGTCGTCAGGTTTCCGTTTCCAAAAAAAAGTGTACTGCTGAAAATTGAGAAAAAAGACTTTGAAGGGCATTTTTCAGGGATATATTCGGGGACTATCGACCCTGAAAATTATTTTATAATCAATGAAAATAGCCGCAGCATTCCTGTAAACCGGATTCATTATTCAGGTATCCCTTCTCAAAAGATTGATATTGCAATACTTGCGGAGGGATATACTTCAAAGGAGATGGTTAAATTTGAAAAAGATGCCAGGAGGCTTACCGCTGCTTTGTTTAAAGTTGAACCGTTTTCGAAGATGAAGGAGTTTTTTAATGTTTATGCACTCAAAACACCCTCATTGGAATCGGGTACAGATATTCCTGGAGAGCATATTTATCGTAATACATTGTATAACAGCCTGTTTTATACTTTTGATATTCCGAGGTACCTTACCACTTCCGATATGAAAACCATACACGATATGGCAGCAGCTGTCCCCTATGATCAACTGATTGTCCTGGTAAACTCTTCGCGCTATGGCGGTGGCGGGTTTTATAACTATGTTACCGTATGCACCGCTGATAACAAACTGTCGCCCAATGTATTTGTACATGAATTCGGACATGGTTTTGGAGGATTGGGAGATGAATATTACACCTCAGAGGTGGCTTATGAAAATTATTACAACCTTAAGGTGGAACCGTGGGAACCAAACCTCACCACCCTGGTTGATTTCGGTTCCAAATGGAAGGGGATGGTCGCGGAGTCTACTCCTGTTCCCACTCCCCGCACGGGGGAATATGTTTCAAAAGTTGGCGCTTTTGAAGGGGGAGGCTACACCTCAAAAGGGATTTTCAGCCCGATGGAGGATTGCAGAATGAAGTCGAATGAATCACCATCCTTCTGTCCTGTTTGTCAGATGGCGATCGCCAGGTCGATCTTTGAAAATACCAAATAAAAAGAGGCCTTCCTGATTTTCGGGACGACCTCTTTTTAAATCATCTTAATTCAAAGGCTTGATTCCTTCTCTTTTTCCTGTTTTTGCTGCCACTGATAAGCGACAATTAACGCAAGCCCGCCAAAAACAAAAATCATTGCCGGATATGCAGCTCCTTCGTCCATCCCGCCTGAGGCAAGAAAATAGGCTATAACTATACCAAACCCAATTCCAAACAGGAATAATCCAAGTTTCATAACTCCTCCGGTGCCGGCTTTTTTCCTGGTTTCAAAAAGAGCAGGATCTGCGCCTCGCTCAATCATAGCCATCCGTTCGCGGTTTCGCGAGGTGACTGCCAGGTAAACAATCCCAAAAACCATTGCGAAAAATCCAAGGGGAACTAAAATCCCCGCTACAAAAGGTCCCATAATATTTGTTTTTAAAATTTAACATTTTGCCATTTGACGCATCGGATCTCGGGGAGGTTACAGATTCATCAAAAAATTAATGTAACGTTTGTTTTTTTATCACGTCTTTGTTGTAATTTTAATTGCTGATAAATTGTAACCTTAACCCGGCGCTTGTCGTCTAATCGGCAAATGGAGAAGAAAACAGATGAATACTATATTCGTGAAATCCTGAAAGGTGATTCAGGATCCTTTTCACAGTTGGTGGAAAAGTATAGCCATCTGGCATTTTCCCTCGCCATGAAAATTCTCAATCAAAGGGAGGATGCCGAGGAGGCTGCACAGGATGCATTTATTAAAGCTTACCATTCATTGAATTCTTTTCAACGCGGTTCGACGTTTAAAACCTGGTTTTTCCGCATCGTCTACAATACGTCAATATCCAGTTTAAGAAGGCGTAATATTGTTGAGGTAAGGATTGAGAATACAAAATTTTCAGATGATGAGATTCAGGCCACAGAAGATGCAGTGGGGAATTTAAACAGGGACGACCGACAAAAATATCTGGGGATGGGGCTCGAAAGACTCGATCCTGAGGAGCGGGCACTTTTAAAATTGTATTATTATGACGATTTTTCGATGGAAGAAATAGGCGTTATCGCCGGTCTTACAGTTTCAAATGTCAAGGTAAAAATTTACCGGAGCAGGAAAAGGTTACTGCAGGAACTTCGGTTTGTTTTAAAAGATGAAATAACAATGATAAGGTTGTAACAAATTTAAAGTGAAAATTAAAACATGGCTTTTAGATTCGCCGGACATTATTTTAGGCGACCTATAAAAAATAAATTATTTAATATCAAATAATTCCGATATGATGAGTCCGAAAGATAATATGAAGGATTGGTTTAAGGAATTGCCATCTGAGCAAATATCTCCCGATTTTAACGTCAGAGTGATGCAACGGGTGATGACGGAGTGGAGGTTGAACCCTGTCAGGTATCAGCCAATCATCAGCAGAAAAGGGTGGTGGACACTGTTGGTTATCGCCATTTTATTGACAACACTTCTTTTCATGCTGCATTCATCAGTGCAGGAGGGAACAATATCTGCTGATCCGGAAAAGCCTTTCTTTGGAATTGACCTGTCGCAACTCCTCTCTCCGGTTAATCACCTCTTCCTGAAGCTGAATAATATCTCCCCGGCTGTTGCAATCGGCGCATTGGCGATTATCGCTTTGTGGTTCTTCGATCAGCTTTTTGTTAAAACTGTCCGCCGCTGATTTTTGAGACAATAACCCATATTATTACTAATTCATTGATATCTGCTTACAGTTATATCGATTATTTCGTATATTATTCGTATCCGTGATTTTATGGCCAATAAATTTATTATTAATAATAAATTAACATTTGGAAAATAATTGATTAACAGTAATATAGATTATTTTTGTTGTGAATATGTTGTAAAACATATAGCTTTCAATATGTAAGTTAAACTTCATTTATATTTGCAGATCACAACTTTTTATCCTTAAAACCGGTTAGTGGCAATCTCAATACAACTCCTTTATTCCAAAGTGTTTTAGTCTGAATATTTGTGAAATATTGAACGTATCTAATGACTTTCCAATCATGTTCAGCGCACGTTAAAAACCGTTTTCTTTGCATTGTTATTACAATATGAAAGTAAACAATTAATAATCTTTAAAATGAAATCATTTAACAGTGTTTTGGGAAAAGTAAGTCTTGTTTTTGTTTTTTTTATGCTGGTTGGACAGGTCAACATTTTTGGAAATGTCGTATCAGCGCAAAGTGATAACTTCTCGATTACTCCGGCTGACAATATCGTCAATTCATTGGTTTGGAATCTGAAGTATTCTGAATCTGAGAATGGTTTTAAGATCACCCTGCAGGAAAATAACGGAGAAAAAGTATTTACCGTTCGCAGCAA